>JAUWRE010000112.1 GCA_030610725.1 Candidatus Aerophobota bacterium
TATTCTGGAATCAATAGAACTTTGCAACCCTTTCCTGAGAGCGCTGTTTTGAAAGCTTCATCAAAATCGTGCAGGGAAAAGCGATGAGTAATTATCGGCTCTAAATCTAGTTTTCCTGAAGATAAAATGTGCTCTGTTTTGTCCCAGGTATCCCATATTTCTCGCCCAAATAAGCCCATAATTTGAACCTCTCTAAAGACAATGTCTGAAGAAGGCTTAAGAGATAGAGGGTTATCTGTCTGGCCAAGAATAATTATTTTGCCTCCCAGCCGTACATACTTGAAAGCCTCTTTTAAAGCTTCAATATTGCCAGAAGCCTCAATTATCACTCCAGCTCCTCTACCATAATTTTTGGTTATATCTTTGACTTTTCCTACTACTGAGTTTGTTTTGGGATTAATAAGATGAGTCGCTCCCATTTGTTTGGCGATGTTTAATCTTTTCTCATTGATGTCTATAGCAATAATTATTTTTGCTCCCATTATCTTAGAAATACCAACGGCAAACTGCCCAATAGGGCCAGAGCCTATAACTACTACTGCCTCTTCTTCAACCTCTCCCTTTTCCACCGCCCGAAAAGGAATCCCCATTGGCTCCAGAAGAGAGCCATAATCAAAAGATATATTATCTGGTATCTTTCGGACAGACACCTCGGGAATGAGAGAATATTCAGCAAAGCAGCCATTTATAGTATGTCCGAAAAGCTCCATATTTTCACAGGTATGGGCACGATCATGCTGACATTGCCAACAATTTCCACAGGGAACATGCGTCTCTCCTGCTACTTTGTCCCCTATTTTTATCCCTCTAACTTCTCTACCTACCTCTACTACCTCGCCAGAGCATTCATGGCCGGGAATAAAGGGAAGAGACTTGATTATACTCTCGCACCAGGGCAGCCACTCATAAATCTTCAAATCCGAGCCACATATGGCAGCAGCTTTAATCTTTACCAGTACATCTTTCTTGCCTACTTTGGGTAGAGGAAAATCCTGATACTCAAACCCCGGCTTTCTTTTGGTCTTAACAATTGCTTTCATCTTCTCTCCTTTACTGCTTAATTCTATCTCTTCATTCCTGCTTTGTCAAACCGACAACGCCTTTCAAGCTATCTATGCCTGCCCAAAATTTGACAGACACCCAGAATATCTTAAAATGAAATGCAAACGCTCAGTGAACTACGTCATTGCGAGCAAAGTGAAGCAATCTCGAGATTGCGGAGCTTATTCCGACCCTGCTTTGAGATTGCTTCGGGACTTTGTCCCTCGCAATAACTACGTAGAATGTACCTCACTGAATAGTTACCTAAAATATAATAGATGGACACTTAAAGGGGGGGCAATCTAAGATGCCTTTGTATCGATATAAATGCACTCAATGTAAAGAGGAATTTATCGGATTAGTCAGTCTGGCTAATGATGATAAAATAAAGTGTAAGAAATGTGGCAGCTTCCGACTGGAAAAACTTCTTCCCAGATTCATCAGTGGTAGGACAAAAGAGGGCGCCGTAATAGGAGAAAATAGCTGCTCCACCTGTCAGGCATCAAGCTGCGTTAGCTGTGGCAGATAAACTGAGAGATTTCTCGATTGTCACCATGAGATTGCCACGCCTGCAAAATGCAGGCTCGCAATGACAGAACATGGGACAGGCTCTGTAATCCCATCGTCATTGCGAGCGACAGCGAAGCAATCTAGTGTTTAATGGTGGAAAAGAACCAATCTTGGAGAGACTAACCTATTACTCAAAATAGAGCAGGAAAGGCAAATGGCGGATTTATGGGCAAGTAGATTCAGTGAACCAATGGATGAGCTGGTAAAAAAATTTACCTCCTCCATTGATACAGATAATAAATTGTACAAATATGATATAGCGGGAAGCATCGCTCATACCAAGATGCTTTCTCAGTGCGGAATTATCAAGAAAAAAGAAGCTGAAAGAATCACTCAAGCTTTAGAAGAGATAGAAAAAGATATTGAACAGGGGAAAGTTGATTTCAGCCAAAAAGAGGATATTCACCTGGCCATAGAAGAAGAACTAATCAAAAGAGAGGGAGAGATAGGTGAAAAACTACACACGGCCAGGTCCAGAAACGACCAGATAGCCCTGGATGAAAGACTCTATCTCAGAGAAGAGATAAGCGAAATTATTGATCTAATTAGCACTTTCCAGGGAAGTCTCCTTGGAATAGCTGAGAAGAACCTAAAGGTAATTATGCCCGGTTATACTCATCTACAATATGCTCAGCCTATTTTTTTCTCTCATCATCTTCTTGCTTATTTCTGGATGCTAGAAAGGGATAGGGAACGACTCAGAGATTGCTACGGGCGAGTTAATGTAATGCCATTGGGAGCAGGAGCTCTGGCAGGAACATCTCTACCTATTGACAGAGAATATGTAGCCAAATTACTTAATTTTCCTAAAATTAGTGAAAACAGTCTGGACACAGTAAGCGATAGAGATTATATTATGGAGTTTTTGTCGGATGTGACTCTTTTAATGATGCATCTATCACGCCTCTCTGAAGACATTATTCTCTGGTCATCTCCTCTCTTTTCCTTTATTGAAATAAGTGATACCTTTGCTACTGGCTCAAGCATTATGCCCCAGAAAAAGAATCCTGATGTGGCTGAACTCATTCGGGGGAAGACAGGAAGAGTCTATGGCTGCCTTGTCTCTCTTCTCACCACTATGAAGGCTCTTCCATTATCCTACAACCGAGATATGCAGGAAGATAAACCTCCTTTACTGGAAAGTATAGAAATAGTGAAAACAAGTCTAAAGCTCTACCCTAGAATGTTAGATAGAATGAAAATAAACAAAGAGAATATGAGAAAGGCGGCAGAGAAGGGATTTTTTGCCGCTACCGACTTAACGGACTATCTGGTAGAAAAAGGTGTTTCTTTTAGAAAAGCACATCAAACCATCGGAACTATAGTTAAAGAATGTCTCAAGGAAGGTAAAAGTTTGAAAGAATTAGGCTTAGAAAATTACCAAAAATATTCCTCTCTCTTCCAACAAGATGTCTTTGAAAGAATAAAGCTGGAATCGTGTGTATTTAATAAAGAATCAGCCGGAGGAACAGGGAAGAAAAGCCTGGCCAAACAAATAAAAGAAGCCAGAAAGAAGCTGGAAATAGCGTTTAGCGGATAGCGTATAGATACTCGATCCTAGATGCTCGATGCTCGTGCCCCCTCACCTTAATCCTCTCCCCTCTAAGGAGAGGAAAGAACGACGAGGGATGGAAGCAAAATGAGTATCCAGTATCGAGCATCGAAATATGAGATACGTAATGTGCATTGCGCACCACGACATACGATATACGCAATACGAGAATAGCGCTCGTCTAAATCCAAGATGAGAGATACCAATGAATGGTGGCAAATATTTTACCTATCAAAGGGGAGAGCTTTTCTGTGAGTCAACTCCAATCTCAGAAGTTGTTCAAAAGCTAGGAACTCCTCTTTATCTTTATAGCTATCACAGCTTAATTAATAACTACAGGGAAGTTAGGGATGTCTTCGCAAAGCTCTCTCCTTTGATTTGCTATGCTTTGAAGGCTAACGGTAGTCTTACTATCTCCCGGCTGTTAGCCCGGGAAGGTGCCGGATGCGACATTGTCTCAGGAGGTGAACTATATAAGGCTCTTCGGGCTGGGTTTTCTCCCCAGAGGATAGTCTTCGCTGGACCGGGAAAGAATGAAAAGGAAATAGAATATGCCTTAAAGGAAAATATCTTTATATTTAATGTAGAATCAGCATCAGAACTGAAACTCATAGAACAGATAGCTCAGCAAATGAGTTGTACTGCCAGGATATCCCTGCGTATAAATCCTGATATAGACGCAGGAACCCACCACTACATCACCACCGGTAAAAAGGAAAACAAATTCGGTATTTGTTTTGAGGAGGCGAAAAAACTCTATCTCAATATTAAGGATTCATCTCTACTGGAGCCTGTGGGGATTCATTTTCATCTTGGCTCCCAGATAACCAGTCCTGAGCCCTATCTCGGAGCCCTGGAAAATATTTTCAATTTTTTTGAGACACTCAAAGAAAATGGACTAAACCTAAAATATATAGACATAGGAGGAGGATTTGGCATAAGCTATAAAGAAGGAAAGCTTCCCTTAAACATTGAACAGCTAGCAGAAAAAATCCATTCATTAATAAAAAATAGTGGGATGAAACTCATCCTGGAGCCGGGGAGATTTCTGGTAGGACCGGCTGGGAGCTTAATTACCGAGGTTCTCTATAAAAAGAATAGAGGAGAAAAGATATTCATCATTGCGGACGCAGGGATGAATGATTTAATCAGACCATCCCTTTATGGAGCCTTCCATCAGATAAAGAAGTTAAAAGAGCCTTATAATAAAGATTCTCTGGAGGTGGTAGATGTAGTAGGTCCCATCTGTGAGTCAGGAGACTTCTTTGCTAAGGATAGAAAACTTCCCCTCATCAAAGAAGGAGAATATCTAGCTATAATGGATGCAGGAGCCTATGGCTTTAGTATGAGCTCCTCTTACAATGCCCGGCCAAAACCACCAGAGGTGCTAATAAAAAATGACCGCTGGTGGATAATTCGAGAAAGGGAAACTTACCCGGACCTTATTAGAGGCGAACACATACCCGATGAACTATTCTCTTCTTGAAAAAAGCTAAGGCTCTTAAGCATACTAAAACATATTATACGAGGAGGAAAAG
>JAUWRE010000125.1 GCA_030610725.1 Candidatus Aerophobota bacterium
CTGTGGCTCGGCAATAATATTCTCCAGATGGACCTTAGGAAGCTGACCTACCACTGCATCCTTCAAGTCCTCTCTTATTACTAAAAAAACATTTTCAGCACCAAGAATATCAGAGGCTCTTCTGTAAGCCGCTTGAAGAAACCTCTCCCTATTCTCCAGGTTGATAAATTGCTTGGGACACTTCACCCTGCTTTCAGGCCACAACCTCTTCCCTAGCCCTCCAGCCATAATTACACCTACGCTCATCTCTTGTTTCTCCAATTAAGGTTATTTATATTTCTCATTTTCATTCTATCACAAAGCTGACCCTTGTCAATAAACAATACACTATATCTCATTTCAGGACATCTCGTATATCGTATTGCGTATATCGTATGTCGGATTGCGCAATACGCACAACAGAACTAGGGATCTCACCTAAGATATCTCTCTCATTTCTGTGAAGCTGCCATAGCAAATGAGGTTGTCCCCTGCACGGAGTTTATGATTTCCCTTGGGCACCAAAATTCTCTCTTTATCTCTTTCAATAGCCAAAATTAAAATCTTCTTTTTACTCAAATCAGAGCTGGCTAGGGTCTTTCCCGCGCAGATGGACCCTTCATGTAAGGTGACCTCAGCTATACCGAAGTCTTTCCCAAGATCGAGCACTTGTCCTATGGTTCTTTCATGAAGTTTGAATTTCTCTCGAATTTTCTCCTCTATTTTTTTAGAAAGAAAACGGGCCAATCTGGTGTGGGTAGCCATTTTGAATATCAGGTAAAGGGCTACCATGAGAATGAGGAACCTGAAAATCGACCAGAAGGAGGTGATGGTAAAAAAGGAGAAGACCGTGCCAGCCATGACTGCCACCATTCCGGCGTTTCCGATTATCATGAGAAAAAAAATTATCCTACGTCTCATTGGATGAGTAACCACCGACTCCGCTTCTCTGGTGGTAAAGCCCGTACACGTAAGAGCCGAAAGAGTCTGAAAACTTGCTGTTCGCTCATCAAGACCGGTAAGTTTGAGAGCTACAGTGACTACCTTTCCTATCATAACAATAACAAACACTACCACGATCACCAAGATTATTCCTCCCATTGGCTAAACCTCCCCATTTTGTTGTTCAGCTTTTTCAAAACCACTTCTTTCTCCTAAAATAAACAAGCATTTTGATACCTACAGCAACCATCACCAACGACCATTCACTGATTTGCCCTTCACGCATTTTTTGCTTTCGATATACTATATACTATATACGATTAAGAAGCCTCAGATGAGTCCGTCTTTCTTCATCCAGTTGATAGTCCTGTCAAAGGCCATAATAGTTTTCTCTATGTCTCTGGCAGTATGGGCAGCAGAAACCCAACCTCCTTGCTCGGTTGCATCAACTCCATTCAGGAGCATTCCACAGCGCAAGCTTTGAGTGAGAATCGGATCGTTTCCTCCTTTAAGTTTCTTATAGTCATAGTCGCAACTGCGGAAGTCACAGGAAGATCTCTTAGGACAAGTATGACCCAACAAAAATCTAAAGCCAGAAAATTCACCGTGTACACACCAGGCTAACTTGTATTTATCGATAACCTCGTTCATGCCACTTATTAGCATTGAAGATGCCCTGTTGGCTTTATTGATAGGCTCACCCGTAGCTATAATTTTAAGCGTGGCGATACCGGCAGAAGCAGAAATGGGGTTAGCATTAAAAGTTCCGTAGTGCAACATCTTCTTTTTAAGATTCCACTCTTTATTCCCTCTTTTCTCTAAGAGCTCAAGTATATCCTCTCTTCCAGCTACGGCCGCTCCCGGGAAACCTCCTGCCAGGACCTTACCCAGGGTAGTAATATCCGGCATCACTCCATAATATTCCTGAGCACCACCCGGGGCACATCTGAATCCGGTAATGACCTCATCAAAAATGAGTAAGACTCTGTATTTATCAGTAATCTGGCGGAGTTCCTTAAGAAAACCTGCTCGGGTAGGTATCATCCCAAAGCTTGCTCCCGTGGGCTCAATAATCACACAGGATACTCTATCATCTTCTCGCAGAACCCTCTCTACTTCCCCTATATCATTAGGAGGGCATACGATAGTATCTTGCACTACGCCATTTGGTACTCCCGGCGGAACAACCTTATAGGGAGGAGTTGAGCCTATAATCAGATTATTTTGCCAACCGTGGAAATGTCCAGCAAATTTAAGAATTTTACTTTTGCCAGTAAAAATCCGAGCCAGTCTTACTGCCATAAAAGTAGCCTCGGTACCAGAACTCACAAATCTTACCTTGTCCGCCGAAGGAACCATGTCTGTTACTAATTCAGCCCACTCTACCTCCAAACGGTGACAGGCGCCATAATGCGTACCTCTATTTATCTGTTTGGCAACAGCTTCTACTACTCTGGGATGCCCATGCCCTAACAAAAGTGCTCCATGACCCCCAAAGTAATCAATATACTCATTGCCATCTTCATCCCATTTTTTACACCCCAAAGCATGGTCCACATAAATAGGGAAAGGTTTCAAAAATCTGTTATCATGGGTCACTCCATTGGGAAACAAATCCAGTGCTTTCTTGTAAAGCTCCTGAGAAGTAGGAAAACTGTTCTCATACCTTTCCTGGATGCTAGATACTCTCTTTGCTCGAGCCTTTTGCATCTCTCTTGCTCCTTTTTCAGTCAAATCCACTCTCCTTCCATAGTTTATTAAATTCTTCCTCGTATTGACTGGCCAAGGAAGGACTGTATATGACGATAAGATTTTCTCGGTTTCTATAGTTAGCACTCCAGGTGGGGTTAAAAGACCCGGTAATAACAATCTTTTGGTCAATTATGAAGAATTTGTGGTGCATAAAATAGAAGTTTCTATCCCACCTGACAGGCACTCTCAATCTCTTTAAATAATCATACTGAGAAAACGGACCATCCTGATATTTCTCTAGTATTCCCCTTATCTCTAAATTTTCGGCAAATTTATCAATGATAGCCTGAGCAATTCTTTCTGAAGTGAAGGTGAAAAGGGCAAAATATATACTCTCCCTGGCTTTTTCAAGAGATTGAAGAATAGCCTCCTCAGGATCATCATGAAGCGAAAAATATACCTTTATCCCGTTTTCTAATAACACAGGGATAGGAGCAAGGTCAAGGTTAAGGTTAGGAGATAATAACTCCCCTTCCCATAATCTTTCAAACTCTTTTATAAACTGAGCAGCTAGCAAGGACGACATTACAACTACTATATTATTATTCTCCCGGGAAGTTCCTGAGTAAGTAGGATTAAAAGACCCTGTCCAGACTATTTTCTCATCAATGACACAAAACTTATGATGCATAAAACTGACTGGATCTTTATCTGTTTTAACCGAAAAAAACTTACTCAAAGAGTCAAGCCTGGATTTTTCACTCCAGGAAGTCATATCATCGGCAAAAATCCTTACCTTTACCCCCCTTTTATGAGCATCGAGCAAAGCATCAGATACCTCCTTAAGCTCGAGCTTGTAAAAGGCGGCATAGATACTCTTTTCAGCTTTCTGAATCAAACGGACAAGATGGGCACAAAGTGAATCTTGAGGAGAGAAGTAAGCATAGTAGGGTTGTTGAGAAGAAAAAAATGGAGGTTTATTTTTTGGGCGGCAATCACTGGAAAATAGAAGAGGAAAAAAGAGAAGAAGGAAGCAGAGGAAATAATACCTAAACCCCTCTTTCATTCCAACCTTAGCTTGCTTCTTTCTGCCCATACTTTTCCTTGTAGGCTTTATGAGCTCTTCTCACTTCTTGTACTGGTATCTCATCCGGGGTCCCTTGCAGAAGAGCCAAAAACACAGTCTTGGCAATATCTTCCACCATGACTGCTGCCTTTACCGCTGAGATTGCAGAAGAACCAATAGTAAAAACACCGTGGTTTTTCATCAAAATAGCGGGGGAATCCCCAATAGACCTTATAATTTCTTTTCCAATTGCTTCCGTACCAATCTGAGCATAATCTCCTACCGGGATAGGACCACCAAATTCATCAGCCATAGCTGTAAGATAAACAGGAATAGGTCTACCTAAAGCGGCAAAACTGCTAGCATAATTAGAATGGGTGTGGACCACACCATTAACATCATCCCGATGTTGATATATATAAAGATGGGTAGAGGTATCCACCGAAGGTTTTAGGGCACCCTCAATCACCTTTCCCTCTAAGTCTATTACTACCATCTGAGAAGGCTTTAAGTCATCATAACCCACCCCACTTGGTTTTATAACCACATAATTTGTCTCTTTATCTCGAGCACTAACATTTCCACTTGTCATACTAACCAATTTATTTTTGGGGAGTTCCAGGTTCATTCGCCAGACCTCCTCACGCAGTTCTTCTAACATA
>JAUWRE010000024.1 GCA_030610725.1 Candidatus Aerophobota bacterium
GATGAACCATCCGTAGTTACATCCGTTAGTGTACCCCACCAATCACCACTCAATTCTTGGGTTTGATTAATGGAACCTTCTGCCATGTAATAGCCGGGGCCAGCACCAAAAGTTAGCAGAAAATTTTCCATGGGCAAACTCAGCACCGGTTCAAGGGATAGGAATAAAGAAGAGGCACTTACGCTACCTGTCGTCTTTTGTGTCAGCCAGTCCCACCACCAATCGTCCCAATAGTCGGCGGCATCAATCCCATAATTTGAGTTCATTCCCATTAGATACCCTACAGTTCCCCGTAATCCCAACGGCCCAGCTATATTGAATTGTATATATCCTTCAACATCCCAGCCTCTGGTTATCCTTTCAGCCAGGTCAATAGTGGCCGTCCCCCCGATACTCTCTATCCAATCCTTATCATCCTCTAGGCCCTCATTAATATCATCTACCATATCGTTCCAATCTTCAAAAAGCAAATCCCCGCCCTTTATCAGAGGCGCCATCCATCCCATTCCGCCTTTTACTCCAAAGGACCAGTTTCCTGCAGCAAATACAGAAGTAGCTAGACCCAGAACCAAAGCCACCACCAACATCGGTACCACACCTTTTACTCCATACTTTTTCATTCTTTCCACCTCCTTTCTTTTACAAAGTGTCTGCCTTATAATCTCATAACTATTCCTATTCTATCATACCTCGGCCAAAAGTCAATAGCAGTAGGACATTAACAGGTCACTTATCCCCGTCTTCCTTTTGTCGTCGTCGGGCAAGATGACCTAGAAGTCTGTAATAGCTCTCGTTATCATCGGTATCCACAGACCTGGAGGCTCGACCAGAGATCTCTTTTTCTTCTTGCCTTTTTCTCCTTTTTTCAATTAAATGAGTATACTTTTCTAAAGATTCAGCCTTTGATAAAGAAAAGAATCGTATAGATGTTTTTAGGCCCAGACTTACTTCCTTTAGTAATAATCTTCCAATTTGGGAAGATACCGTCCTTATCCCGATGTCTGCCAACAACAAGAAAGAAGCGATAAGGACTAACCAGGGCCAAATGTCTTGAGGATCTGAAAAAGTAATCCTATTCTTTCCGAAAGGATTATCTTCAAATTTCAAGACTTGACCCCCTGTTTCACTACTCAATTGAGTTAAGAGAGGTTCGTTTAAAGTTAATTCTCTATATTCAGCAGAGTAGGGAACTATTGTGCCTGCAATCTGGGAACTACCCGATTCTTCTCTTCTTTCATCAGAGATGCTGATGATATAGGGACCGACTTCATCCGCGTAAAAAGAGCTCAGGTAGCGACCAGGAGCAGTCTGATCCAAGAAAATGATTTCCTCTTTATCCTCAGGTTTAACTATGTGGGCTTTCAGAGACAGAAAATTGATAAATTCTCCTTTCTGATCAATGGCATCAACGATAAGAACTCCTTTTTCCTCTTTGACTGTAATCAGAGGGAAAAGAGTCTCTTCCTCAGAGGGTAAAACCCAGTTTATGAGCCGTTCCCAGAATTGAGAGTACTGCGGCCATTCCCGCCAGTTTTTTGACCAATCGCCAGCAAGATCGCAGGTAAAGACAGCCGTTCTACCCAGACCATAGCGCCAGGTGACCAGAAGCGGGTCTTTGCGGGGAGAAAATAACTGCACATCAGAGACTTGTTTGGGTGTAGTAATGATATAACCTTCCAGGGGAGGAACATTCTGCCAATCAAGACTGGAAAGAATGGGACTATTCTCACTTACAATTGGAACAAACGATTCTGTTACCGTCAAGGTACGACTGATTCGTAAGGCCTCACTGGCAAAGATACGGGGCAGGGATTCAACATTATTGGTATAGTAGATTTTTCCCTTGCCCCAACCCGCAATGTCTTGCATCAATTCCAAATCAGTATCCTCACCGATAGCTACTGTGCTAACTGTAATCTTTTCCTGAGCCATCTCTTTGATAATCTTCTCAAAGTCGCCCTGGCTGGATAAGCCATCAGAGAGAACAATAACATGCCTGGCCATACTGGCCTCTTTTTTTAGTTTGTCAAAGACCTCTTCCAGAGCAGGGAAGAGAGAGGTACCACCACCGGATGCCAGGGAACTCAACTGGCGAAATATGTCTGACTTGTTAGCTGTTGGCTGAAGCGGTACTGTCCATTGGGGCTCAGTATCGAAACTTAAAACTCCTATTCGTTCATGAAGAGCTAACAAATTAACTACAGCCAGAGCCGCTTTTTTGGCCAGCGATAGTTTGGATGAGGCGGAGGCTTGTCCACTTTCAGAACCCATACTGCCTGATTTATCCATTACTAAAACCAGAGAAAGAGTGGGAGAAATTAACTTTTGCTGAATTCCTGCATAAACTGGCAGAACCTCCTCCAAAACAGTGGTTTGATATCCTCCCAGACCAAAACTATTCACCCCGCCAACAGCTATTAGCCCTTTTCCCAGGTCTTTGATGTAACGAGAGAAAAGGCTCAACTGATGTTGAGAAAGTTGAAAGGTAGAGATGTTGTCAAGAATACAGGTATCGTAGTCTTGCAGCTCGTCAAGGGAGGAAGGAGCATTAGAGACGGAGCGAATCTCACATTGAAACCCTTCTTTTTCCAAAAGATGAATAAAATGGGAAATTGCTTCTGGCTGGCTAGTCAATAAGAGGAGTTTAGGTCTTCCCTCTACTATTGTATAACCACTAACCTGGTTGTTAGCAGCGATAGTATCTGCATAGAGTTGCAGGACTGCTTTATAGGTATAAAATCCTCCTTCATTCAGAATATGCGGGAAGATAAAGACATTTTGACCTTCTCTTAATTTAATTTGTTCTTTGGCTAAAAGTTCATTATTACAGTACAGATTGAGAGTTGCAGAGCTCTCCTGGAAACTCTGAGCTATAACTTTAATTTTGAGTTCCTCTCCTTGCTTAACCCGTTGAGGTACAATTAGAGCTTCCAATAAGGATTCCTCTTGTCCTAATGAGACAAGAGGAAGAATATCCACCTCTATTCCCTTCTTTGTCAGGGAATCAAGAAGCACCCGGGCTTCTTTTCTATTTTGGTTGCCATCACTTAAAAGAACAATTTTTTTACTCCCCTTTTGGGGAAAGTTAGCTACCGCTAACTCGAGAGCTGCCACAATATTGGTATAGTCAGCATTCACTCTGGTAAGAAGATGGGAAAACTCGAGTCGACTTTGGGGAAGGGATTCCACAAAAGCTTGCCTGGCAAAGACAATGATTCCTGCCTCATCTCCTTCCTTCATCTTTTCAAGGGATTTTTTGATATAGTCCTGGGCAGTCTTTCTATTTTGCGCATTTATACTCTCAGAAACATCTAAGAGAAAAAAAATAGTCCTATCTTTGGTAGGTAAGGAGATTTTGATTCCGGCCAAAGCTAATATCAAGAAAGTAAGTATAAGGAGGCGAAGAAGAAGAGCAATTTTTCTTCTAGCAGCGGAAAGTAAGGGATGGCCCCGCCTAGAAATATACCAGATGAAAGCAAGGAGAATTCCCAGAAGGAGAAACCAGGGATGGGAAAATTGGATGAACATTCAAGCTGTCCTTTTGCTGAATTTACTCTTTTTTTTACCAATAGCAGCAGGAAAATGATAAAGGTACCATTCTATAGAAAGAAGCAGACAAGATAGTAGAATGAGCAAGGGAGAAAGGGATAACTTGCTCTCTGAATACTCGTTTTTTACTTGTCTATTAACCCCTGTGGATGCCGCAGAAAATGTAACTCGGGAAAGAAGATTTGATTCACGCGCACTAAGAAGATTAGCCGCAAAGAGACTTTTCCCATCAAGGGTATAAACTCCGGCTATTGTAGTCTCAGAGAAAATAAGAGGATCCTTGCGGTCTTCAATTGTGATTATCTCATTATGAGGATTAACAATGGTGATCTCCTCTTTTTGAGCTTTGGGAAAAATCACAAATTCCTCTCCGGTTTGAATCTGCGAGTAGGTGGGATCAAAAACCTGGGGATGAAACCACTGAAGAAGATTGAAGATAAAGATAGGAAAGCCAATCTGAAGAGGAAAATCGGAGTAGTAGAGATCGAAACCAATAAACAAGAGACGTAATCCTCCACTCTGCCAAACTTGTATCAGAGGACCTGCCGACGACCTGAGAAGTATATCAGCCTCAGGAAGAATTTCGATCCCCAGGGATTGTCTCACATTCATATTTTTAAGATTGACAAAGCGCAGGAGGGGATGGTCAATTTGCCATTCAGTCAAGATGGGATTGGGCTGTAGATCTTGCTCTTCCAGAGAAAGATTGGGTGGTAGAACTCCCAGACAAACTATATTGCCCCTCTTCAGTGGAGGAGGAACAATATTGTCGAAAATTATCAGATCATAACCAGAGAGCTCCTCAGAAAGAATTGTTTGTTTCTGGTGAAGGTTAACCTGAGGATAACTCTCCAGAGTAGCTTTCAGAAATAAGTTTCCCCTACTTACCAGAAGCACATTTAAACGTTCAGAGAAGCCAGGTAGGGCATAGGCGGTGTTGTCTATTGCCAGATCATCCTGAGGGTAAGGATAGATTTCTGCCTTCAAAATAGTTTTCTGCTTGACTTCCAAATTATGAATATATTTTTTTTCTTCTTGAGAAGAAAGAGCTGATTCACTTTCGAATATCAGGTTTTGTCCCAGCCACAGTCTGAGAGAAAACCTTTCTTTTTGTAGAGAAAAATTTGCCACTTTAACTAATAGCTCATATTTCTGACTATCTTCTGTCCTGGGCCTCAACTCAAAAGAGGTAATGGCCAGGTTGCGAGAATTTTTTTTATTGAGAGGAACAAGTTCTACGGTTTGCGGCAAAGAATCTAAATCAAGCTCAAAAGCACCATCAGTAAAAAAGATAACTCTTCCTTGAGTCTGGGTGGGAAGAATGGAGCTGGCTAATTCTAGGGCTGCTGTCTCATTTCCTCTCACATCAGCAGCGGCTAGAGCTTTCAGTCTGATTAAGAGATAGGACCTCTCGTCAGAGAAATTAGCTATCAGCTGAGGCCGCTTGCCAGCCTGAACTAAAGCTAATTGCGTGTTTTTAGGAAGCTCTTTAATAAACTCCTCAGCTCTCTTCTTAGCTACAGCCAAACGGTTGGGAATGAGGTCAGTTGCCTGCATGCTGGCCGTAGTATCCATAACTACTACCATGAATTCCTTCTTTTCCTTTCTGGAGAGAAGGAATTGAGACAGGGCCATAATAAGTAAAGTGAGAATGGCAATCTGGAGGAAGAGAAGAAGTTCAGGAGGCAGCCGCCAACGAATACGTTGAACAGGAAGGGCCTGACGAATTCTTCGCCAGAAAAGAGTACTGGAAACAATAACCTTTCTCGGCCTTCCCTTTAAAAGATAGAAAAACAGAATTACCCCTAACAAAAGTAATAGGTAAAAAGCAGAAGGGTTAAGAATAGTCATTTTAAAATCTGCCTTTTTCTTAAATCCTGAAAAATGAAACTGGTCAGAGGAAGAGAAGTCAAAACCCGTAGATAATTGATTTCATAATGTTGACAGAAAGATTCAACTCTTTGGAAAAAATCTCTCAGCTCTTGTTCATACCTCTGGCAGGTTACTTCATCAATGATAGTTTCTATCCTCTGGTGAGTTTCTTTATCTATCAATACTACTTCTCCTTTTTCTATGGGCCGAAGCTCACTCTGCTCTAAAATGTGTAGCAAACAGACCTCCCAACCTCGACTTCTTAGAGAAAGTAGTCCCTTTTCATATCCTTGCGGATCAAGAAGATCGCTTAGGACAACAGCCATTCCAGCTTTTCTTTGTCTTCGACTAAATTCCTTCAGGCAAAAGCTAAAACTGGTTTTTCCCTGGGCATTTATCCCTTCTAAAAAATGAAAAAGGTTAAAAACTTGAGATCTACCCCGGCGCGGAGGCAAAGTCTTTCCCAGTTGAAAAGAAAAAGTGCTACTTCCTACTTCATCTAGATTAACCAGAGCAATATATCCCAATACTGCCGCCAGTTGGCAGGCGTAATCTATTTTGGAGGGATCACCGCCAGACATAGATTCACTCTCATCAATAATAAGATGAACTCTAAGGTTTTCTTCTTGCGTAAAGAGTTTAACAAATAGTTGTTCCAGACGTGAAAAAAGGTGCCAATCAATGTAGCGATAATCATCACCTATCTGGTATTCTCGATAATCGATGAATTCCAGGCCACTGCCAGGTTTCCCTCCTCTTCTGTCTCCCTGGAAAAAGACCTTTCTGGCTTTTTTGCTGACAAGCTTTAACGAATTCAACTGATGTAAGAATTTACTGTCAAAAAGTATTTTAGCCATAACTAGGTTCTTTCCGGAACTAACTCAATCACATTTTTAATTAACTCATCTGGGTCCACTCTTTCCGCTTCTCCCTCAAAGTTGAGAAGAATACGGTGACGAAGAGCCGGTAGGGCTACCTGGCGAATATCGGCAAAACTGACGTTAAATCTCTTTTTGGTAAATGCTCTAGCTTTCCCGGCAGAGATAAGAGCCTGAGCTCCTCGCGGGCTGGACCCATAGCGAACATATTTTTGCACCTTTTGCGTAGCTGACCCTGAGCCAGGTTGGGTAGCCAGCACCAGGCGAGTAGCATAATCCAGGACATGTGAAGCAACCGGGATATCCCTTACCAGGAATTGAATTTGGCGAAGTTCGCTCTGACCAATGACTTTATTGAGGGTGGGCAACTCCTGAATGGTAGTTCGATTAACAATTTCTTTTAGTTCAAAAGGGTAAGGATATTCCATCTTTAATTTAAAGAAGAATCTATCTACTTGAGCTTCGGGCAAGGGATAAGTTCCCTCCATCTCTATGGGATTCTGGGTGGCCAGAACAAAAAAGGGGAGTTCAAGACTGCGAGTTACTCCGGCTACAGTGACTTTCTGTTCCTGCATTGCTTCCAGGAGGGCTGATTGCGTTTTGGGAGTAGCCCGATTTATCTCATCAGCCAGAATAATTTGAGCAAAGATAGGCCCCTTCTGAAATTCAAAGAAACGTCTCCCATCCTCTCCTTGCATAATAATATTGGTTCCTACAATATCAGCTGGCATTAGGTCGGGAGTGAACTGAATACGAGAAAACTTCAAATCAAGAGCCTGGGATAAAGATTTCACTAAGAGAGTTTTTCCCAGGCCGGGAACGCCTTCTAGAAGAACGTGTCCGTTACAGAGAATAGCTGTGAGCACCTCGTCAATAATCTTCTCCTGCCCTACAATTATTCTCTTTACTTCATTTATGATACCCTCTATTTGCTTTTGAAATTTCTCAATTCTCTCTTGGTCTGGCACTTTATTTTTCCTTTCTTATTCTGGCTCCAGAGAAGAGAAATACTTTTTTATCTGCTCTTTATAAGAAAGAGGTATTCTTTCTTCAGTTAACCTATTCATCATTTCTTTCTTATAAGAGAAAAAGGCCTCCTCTGCTGAGAGTCCAGATTTATCAGAAGTATCAGCAATGCCCTGTAACAATCTCATGAAAAAGTAACCTTGCTTAAGCTGACTTTCCACCTTGCTTAGTTCTCCTTTCTCTTCTAACTCAATTATTTCTTCTTTTTTATAATTTGAAGAAGCATTTCCAGGAAGGGAACCTGTTGCTAGACCCAAATCTGCCAGAAAATCCCTCTCTTTCTCTTCAGCCGAACTATATCCGTCATCTTTTCCATTCTCTGCAGGGGGTGAATTCATTTCTTTGCCAGGAATGGCTCCCCACGGTTCCTGGTCACTTTCCTTTTTTCCCAGTTCCTCTTTTGATCGCTGGTAACTTTTTCTTAAGGTTTCTTCCATCATTTGTAAAGCTTGCAATTCTCCTATTTCATCGATTTGCTCTTGCAGGGGATATTGTTGCAGGAGATCATTTACCCCCTGATAATCTTCTTTCTCAAGAGCTTCCATTAGTTTAGAAAATTGATTCTCATCGATAGCTCCTCCCTTTTCCTCTCTCAGTCCTTCTAATTTCCCCAAAAGGGATGTGGCAGTTTTCTTCAGGGCAGCAGCGATCTCCTGACTAAACTGATGATAGGCCTGGAAGATTTGCTCTTCCTCTAAATTTTCATAATAGATATCCTTTCCCAATTCTCTCATTTCCAGAGCTAGAAGAGAGGCTCGTTCAAGATTCTCTTCCCCCCTTCTTATCAATTTTTGCCCCAGATTCATCAATAGTTGCCCTTCTTCCTGGAATGAATCAGGAAAATTAATTTTGCCTCTGGGTGGAAAAGGAAGAAAGTAGCTGGAGAAAGAAACTAATGAGATACCTATAAGTAAGTAAATTACATATTTACCTCTCTCAAACCAACGGCAGGGGAATACCTGGCTAGTTCTTACTCCTTGTAGGTGGCAGAGAGCATCTTTGGTCAAAAATTGAATCAACTCTTTCGGTCTGTTCCGGCTCTGATATTCCCAGGCTGTACTCACTCTTTCTTCCAGCCCTAGTTTCTTATCTATCTGAGAGGCAAGCCAAAAAAATGAAATTCGCTGCTGTCTAACTAATATTAAATATATGGCTATACCTAGTCCACAAAAAACAAAAAAGAATAGCGGCCAGGCTGAAGGTAGAGAGACAAATTTGTCAAAAAGCAAAAGAGCTAAATAGGCACTTAGAGTGCAAAGAAACCAATTGATTAAGCACTTTCCTGTGCGAAGAAAGTGATATCTTCGGCTAAACTCTTTTAGTTTCAGAGCCAATATTTGTTTAGTTTTCATAAGCTAAAGCCTCTTTTTATCTTTTTTAATTTCCTAAGAGAAATGAAAAGAGGAAGAAAGGATAAAACCAAGCTAGAAAGAAGAAAGCAGGGATTCAAGTAAAATAGCTCCACTTTTGTTGTCCGGGTCAAAAAAAGACCTAAAAAGAAAAGAATAGTCAGCATATTCAAGATAAAAGAAGAAATAGTAGGAGTGCCGAACATAAAACGGAAGAAAAGACCAAGATTAATGAAGGTAATGATAGGAATTGGAATGAGAAAATAGACTTTCAATGCTGATTCTATGGTTGCTCCTTCCATAGAGTAAGCTAAAACAAGTAAGGGTGATGAGGAAAAAAGTATGAAGAGGACAATGAGGAAAATCCCTCCCCATTTGCCCAGCGCTATTTCTTGGGGGGTGAGAGGAGTATATCTTAGCCAATTATCAAAACTATTTTCCTTATCCAGGGAAATACCCACAGCAAGCCTTCCGCTAAGGTAGGTTAGGATAACTATTTGCGAATAACATAACACCAGAAGAAGCTGAGGCGTCTGAAAGTTCAAGGAAGGAGTAGTGGGCCAGATGATGATCAGCGGTAGAGAGAGTATTA
>JAUWRE010000063.1 GCA_030610725.1 Candidatus Aerophobota bacterium
CCACAGCCCCAAATTAATTACAATAGTTCCAAGGCCGGGGTTATTATGCTCACCAAGTCCTTAGCTGCCGAATGGGCAAAGTATAATATAAGGGTTAACGCTATTGCTCCCGGATATATGAGAACGCCTCTGGTAGATAAAGTCTTTCCTAAATATGGTAAAGGGTGGTCCTCCTTAACTCCCATGGGAAGATTAGGTAATCCCTCTGAAATAAAAGGTCCTGCCTTATTTTTAGCTTCCAAAGCTTCCAGTTTCGTCACTGGAAGTGTACTGGTTATGGATGGTGGATACACTATCTGGTGAAGTCAATCCTTCAAACTCCGACTTTCTAAGGGCTTTATCTGATAAATTACATTGATATCTCTAAAATTCTTATATCGGCAGTGAGGACATGTATGTCTTGTACATTGGAAAAGCTTTAGCTTTTGAAATATTTTTACTTAAGGAACAGTTCGATTACAGGAACTGTTCCTTCTGGCTTCTGCACGGGCAACTGAAGCGTGACGGTATCTTTGCAGGCATTTTTGTTTGTGCCCACATGCTCATATTGAGGGGGCTTGCTAAATTTGATCTCTGAGGCATCGTTGAGAAGCTGGGCATAATTAACCTTTCCAGCTAAGCCGTCGAGATGCAATTCTTTGAAGGGCCAGGTAAATAGGTGCACATATAGCCTGTTCGTCTCAGGATTGTAAGTTAGCCGGCAGTCCTGGGGAGCTTTAAACTCCTCAGGCGCTTGCGTACAACCATAAATCGAGCGACTGTGATGCTTCATCCACTTACCGATATCTGACAGCCGATCCAATGCTCGCTGCTCAAATTCACCTCGGGCAGTCGGACCAACATTAAGCAGAAGGTTACCACTTTTACTCACTGTATCGATGAGTATCTGCACGAGCTGTTTTACGCTTTTCCAACTTGACTCATCACGATGATAACCCCAGGAACCGGAAAATGTCTGGCAAGTCTCCCAGAGAACAGGCTTTCCCTCAACTTCTACCCGTTCACGTACCATGAATTGCTCAGGTGTCTTGATATCCCAACCCCCGGGGACATCGTTGAGATCAAGCCGATCGTTTATGAGAATATGGGGCTGAAGCTGGCGTACCATCTTCAAAAGCCTTTCTGATTGCCAGTCATCCCTACCTTTTCCATCTTCGCCAGGATAGGAGAAATCAAAGAAAATATAGTCGATTCGGCCAAATTTTGTTAAAAGCTCCCTCACCTGTGCATGTAGATATTCAGAATACTTTCTAATATCTCGGTCCTTGTTCTTTTCTCTGAATTCTTTGTTGTTACCCATAGGATGAAAGCGGTCAACGGAAAATTCTGGATGGTGCCAGTCAAGGAGCGAGTAGTAAAAGCCCACGCGCAATCCCTCTTCTCGAAAAGCCTCCACTATGGACTTCAGTAAATCCTTGCCGTATGGGGTATTGGTAACTTTGTAGTCGGTGTATTCCGAATCCCAGAGACAGAAGCCTTCGTGGTGTTTTGTAGTAATGACAAAATACTTCATTCCGGCATTTTTCGCTGCCTTTGCCCAGGATTTCGCATCATACATATCAGGATTGAAGTAGTCAAAATATCTCTGGTACTCCTCGTCGCTGATGCACTCACGACTCTTCACCCATTCGTGACGAGCAGGAAGAGCGTAGAGCCCCCAGTGGATGAACATGCCAAATCGGCTATCTACGAACCACTTCCATTCCTTCTTGATATTATTTGACCAGTTAGTCATTAAGTTACTCATTACATTTCCTCCTGACTTGATTCTAATATTTTCCATTTTCTTTTCCTGTTACTTTTTCCTGCCCGAGCGAAAGGTCTTATCTCCGGATTTACTATAACTCTGGGGTAATATCCTTCTAAGACTCTAGCTGGGAGGAAGAATTGTAGTCATAGCACAATTAGGGGGACCAAAACAGAAATTCCTTTTTGAACAGCATCAAAGTTCCCATTGAGACAGAGGGATAACCAGGAGCAAATCCTTTAGTTTTTGGTGAAGTTGGAAATCAGCAGTGACAAAAGGTATTTTGTAGAGCCTGGAGATAGCAACGTAGACGGCATCGTAAACGGTCAGGTCTTTATTGAAAGCTAAAGAAATGGCTTGAGAATATATCTTTTCAAAATTAATTATCTCAATTCCAAGATCGTTAAATACAGAAAGAGCTTCTAATACGTCTTTTTCATCGAAGTTTCGATTGAATCGAAGAGCATTGGCTAGCTCATAGAAAACTAAAGAAGGTGCTAAAAGAAGATGCTGTCTCTGTATATGTCCATCCAGTAGTGAATCTGCCTTGCGCAAATCATCTTCCTTGGATTTCGAATACCATTTTACTACTATACTTGCATCTAATACATATCTGGGCAAAAGTTCCTTTATCATCGAGTCTCCCTCCATTTTCTTATCTCAGCAACTCCATCCCAGTTACCGGCCTTTTCCCGAAACTTATGAATATTTAGGGCTGCTTGCTGCATCCTTTGGTAGCATTTTCTCTCCTCTTCCTTCTGCTTTGTCTGCTCCATATAGAATCTGGCAGCCTGGCGAATAAAACCACTTCTGCTAAAAGAGTCTTTGTGTGCAAAATCATCAATTCTTCTCAATTCCTCCTCAGGCAAAGTAATATTTATCTTTCTAATTTTACTCATTGAAATATCTCCTTTGGTAAACATATTTATACCTACCATAATATGTTGACTAAGAATGTCAAGTGGATATTTTTAGCCTAGGAATTAGAGAGGACGTTCTATTAACACAATAACACGCCAAAAGAATACAAAAAAATTTGACAGGCGAGAGGATTTTTGGTAAGATAATATGATTTTGCTTTAACTCAGGAGTAGTAAGAGCCTCATAGGAACGTGAATCGTATTTCGTGAATGGTGAATCGAAATTCATCGTTTGTTATTTGGAAAGAAGAAAGAATAGATATCCAAGGTTCGGCGTTCTAAAATTAACCATTTAACTAACGAGATACGAGATACGAACAACGAGATACGAAAATAGAGGAGACATTAATGAAAGATGTGATTGAAATTCGTTGGCATGGAAGGGGAGGCCAGGGGGCAAAGACAGCCGCTTTGCTTTTAGCCGAGTCTGCCCTTGAAGAAGGAAAATATATCCAGGGATTTCCTGAATACGGACCGGAACGCATGGGGGCTCCTATGCGATCTTTTACTCGTATTAGTGAAGCTCCTATTACCTTACATTCTAATGTGAGGAATCCTGATGCTGTAGTAGTGCTGGATTCGACTCTTCTGGATACGATAGATGTAGCAGACGGCTTGCCAGAAGAAGGAGTAGTGTTGATAAATACTTCCCAATCCCCTCAGGAAATGAGACAGAAACTAAATTTGAAGAAAAGAAAGGTTTTTACTGTAGATGCTAGTTCTATTTCTTTAGAAATTTTAGGAAGGAATTTACCTAATACACCTATGTTGGGGGCTTTGATTAAAGCGACAGACCTTTTAAGCATTGATACGATTATTTCAGCTATCAAACATAAGTTTGAAAAAAAATTTAGCTCCCGGATATTGGAAGGGAACATACAAGCTATTAGAAGAGCTTATGAGGAGGCAAAGGGAGAATGAAAGAGAAAAATTGGAAGGAAATTCCTCTGGGAGGTCTTATTTTAGAGGCAGGCAATGCAGAAGAATATGAGACAGGAAGTTGGAGGACTTATAGACCGATAAGAAATGAAGAAAAGTGCACCCATTGTCTTTTGTGTTGGGTTTATTGTCCTGATTCCTCAATTATCGTAGAGGAGGCAAAAATTAAAGAATTTGATTATGGTCATTGTAAAGGATGCGGCATTTGCTCTGCCCAGTGCCCGGTAAATGCTATAGAGATGGTGGAAGAGACAAAGTTCAATTCAAAAAAGGAAGGAGGAGAATAGGATGGGGAAAATTTTAGGTTTAACCGGTGACGAGGTGGCTGCTGAGGCTATGCGGCAGATTAATCCGGATGTATTGCCTGCTTATCCTATTACTCCTCAAACAGAGATTGTACAGAAGTTCTCTCAATTTGTTGCTGATGGTCTTGTTTCTACCGAGATGGTCAGAGTGGAAAGTGAACATTCTGCCATGAGTGCTTGTATAGGAGCATCTGCCTCCGGAGCCCGAGCTATGACCGCTACATCGGCTAATGGCCTGGCTCTGATGTGGGAGATTTGCTATATTGCTGCTTCTTATAGACTGCCCATTGTTATGCCTCTGGTCAATAGAGCTTTAAGTGGCCCTATTAATATCCATTGTGACCATTCAGATTCTATGGGAGCACGAGATTCTGGATGGATTCAACTTTACAGTGAAAATTGCCAGGAGGTATATGATAATCTTATCCAGGCCATACGCATAGCTGAGAGCGAGGAAGTTCTTTTACCGGCAATGGTTACTCTGGATGGATTTATTATCTCCCATGCTATGGAGAGAGTGGAAATATTAGAAGATGAAGAGGTAAAAAGATTTATCGGCGAATACAGGAACCCCCATTCTCTGCTTGATATTAATAATCCAGTTACTTACGGTCCGCTTGATTTATACGACTATTATTTTGAGCATAAGAGACAGCAAATAGAGGCGATGGAGAAGGTAGGGAAGGTTATTGAGAAAGTAGGCAAAGAATTTGGAGAAATAAGCGGCCGCTCCTACGATTTAATGGAAAGATATCAGTTAGAGGGAGCGGATTTAGTTATTGTAGCTGCTGGTTCTACCGCCGGAACCGTAAAAACTGTGGTGAACCAATTAAGGGAAAAGGGTGTGAAGGCTGGTCTTCTAAAGATAAGAGCTTTTCGTCCCTTTCCGACAGAAGAAATTGTTCAGGTTTTGAAAAATGCCGAGGCAGTGGCTGTTCTTGATCGTTCTGTCTCTTTTGGAGCTCAGGGAGGTCCGCTATTCTTGGAGATTAGGTCGGCTCTTTTCGAGGAGAAGAAAAGACCTCCGGTGGTGAACTATATCTATGGATTAGGGGGAAGAGATATTGGCATAGAGGAGATTGAGACAGTCTATAAGAATCTAGAGAGAATTGCCGATAGCAAAAAAACAGAAGAGTTAGTTGGTTATCTGGGACTGAGGGAATAAAATTCGTTGCTCGTCGCTAGTCGCTCGTTGCTCAAAAAGAAGAAAAGAGAGCCCAACTTTTGGACATTTGATCTTCAGTGTTCAACGTTCCAAGACTGTGAGTAGTTAATTAACGACATACGCAATACGCATCACGCAATACAAAATACGAAAATATAAGGAGATTTAGATGCCGTCTCTTAAAGAGTTATCAAAGAAAAAAGAACTTCTCAGCGCCGGTCAGAGGCTTTGTGCCGGCTGTGGAGCTTCGATTATTGTAAGGCAGATTCTTATGGCGGCAGATGATCCGCTAGTGATAAGTTCTGCTACCGGATGTCTGGAAGTAGCTACTACTATTTATCCTTTTACTGCCTGGAGAACTCCCTTTATTCATTGTGCCTTTGAGAACTCCGCCTCTACCTTATCAGGAGTGGAAGCAGCTTATCGCTCTTTAAAGAGACAGGGTAAACTCGATAAAACAATTAAGTTTATTGCTTTTGGAGGAGACGGTGGAACTTATGACATAGGTTTGCAGGCTTTATCAGGAGTTATGGAAAGAGGGCACAATCTTCTTTATGTTTGTTATGATAACCAGGCCTATATGAATTGTCTAAGCGCCTCTTCTTTGATAATGACCAAGGATGGGCTTAAGAAGATAACGGAGATAGAAGAAGGCGATGAAATATACGCTTTCGACCAAAAAACCTATCAGTTAGTTTTAAAAAAATGTAGTGGAGTGTTTGACAATGGAACAAAAGATGTCTATGAACTCACCACTCTACATCATTCAATAAAAGCAACAGCGAATCATCCTTTTTTGGTCTTAGAGAGAAATGGTAGAGGCAAGGAAAATAATCTTGTATGGAAAACAATCTCAGAAATGAAGATAGGCGATGAAGAAATCGTAGTGCTGAAAAATTCAAATGGAAAAAAATCAGAAAAATATCCAGATCAATATAAATATCAAAATTTTCTAATAGATAACAAATCTTTTGAGATGGAAAAAATAAGAGATATAAAGTTAGTGGGTCAGGAACCGACCTTAGATTTAAGAGTAGAAGGTGAGCATAATTTTATTGCTGATGGAATTGTAGTTCATAATACTGGAATTCAGCGTTCCAGTGCTACTCCTGAAGGAGCAGCTACTACCACTTCTCCAGTGGGAAAGGCTATTCCCCAGGGAAAAGAGCGGCCGCGCAAAGATTTAACACGGATTATAGTTGCTCATGGCTCTCCTTATGTAGCCCAGGCTAACCCTGCCTACTATAATGACCTGATAAAGAAAGTGCAGAAGGCTTTAAACACGGAAGGTCCCACCTTTCTTAATATTCTCTCTCCCTGTCCCCGCGGCTGGCGGCATGACTCTTCCCAGTCCATTCAAATTGCCAAACTCGCTGTTTTGACTGGAGTTTGGCCTCTATATGAAGTGGAGAATGGTAACTACCGAATTACCTATCGCCCTAAAAAAAGGCGTCCTTTCAGAGAATGGCTGGAATCGCAAGGAAGGTTCAAACACCTCTTGAGCGAACAAAATAAGGAAGTAGTGGAAAG
>JAUWRE010000185.1 GCA_030610725.1 Candidatus Aerophobota bacterium
GCAGCAGAGACAAAACCTCCGGAAAAGACAAAAATAGAGATAGAGATAGAATGGATCGAACTCTTCAACCCCTACGAAGTTCCCTGTGAAGTAGAAGGATGGCAAATAAAAACCTCTTTAGGGACAAGAGCACTGGGGGGAATAATATCTTCTGGCAGCTACAGATTTATATTTAATATGGTCATAACAATGCCCGGCAAGAGCATAGGCAAGGAAATTCTGGGCGACAATGGAGATACTGTAATTCTGACGAATAAAAGAAGAAATATAGTTGATAAAGTAAGCTACCGTGGCTATGGACTTCCCTGGAGCGCCTGGGAAAAAAACGACCCGCGCAGTAGAAAATTTGCCAGTGTTCTGCCTGGAGGAAGCCCGGGATTCCGTAACTGGTTCTGGATGCCCGAAGTAGGTGAAGCAAAAAATAAAGATGATTATAGTAGTTTCTATGTGAAGGATAAGCCCTTCGCTAATATTGGAGAGATTGGCTTTATTCATTCTGGAGAATGGCGAACAATAAGATTAGAGCAGGGGGGAGAATGGCAGATACTGGATAAAATCACCGTAGCTGACCCTCCCGAGGAACCAGTCCAGGGAAGAATAAACATCAATACTGCTAGCAAGCAAGTTCTGGAAGCATTGCCGGGAATTGATTCTACTCTCTCTCAAGCTATTGTTAACTATGGAAATAGCAAAAAAAGGCCCTTTAATGAAATAGGAGAAATCCTGCAAATTCTTCTCCTGGCCAGACTAGGCTCTAACGGTAAGGATGATGACAAAGACGGCTATACAGATGAAGAAGACGAAAGAGAAGCTATCTTTCGCGGCCTCTCTAATCTTATAACTACTCGCTCTAACTGCTTTACCGTCATCTCGAGAGGAGAAGTGGTCAAAAACGATGAGATAGTAGCGGAAAGAAAAATAAAGGCAGTCATAGACAGAGGTAGCTCACCTATAAAGATAAAGTACTATCGGGAACTAAGTGAGGACTAACTTCGTCGCTAGTTGCTAGTCGCTCGTCGCTAGTCGCTAGTAAGCTGAAAACTAAAAGCGTAAAGCTAAAAACCATAATTCAAAATTTAAACTTATTTCCCTTTCTTTTAATTTGATTTCAAATTTTACACTATGGTTTTGCATTTTTCCTTTTTTATTCTTTCTTTACGAGCGACCAGCAACTAGCGACGAGCAACGAATTCATCCTACCTTAACTAACTCCATTTGATGAATGAATCTTCTATTGAGCTCCTCCCGTAATTGGGGATAATTCTTTAGTTCAGGGTCTTTTCTCACCAGTTGGGAAGCCTCCTTACGGGCTAAATAAAGCACTTGAGCATCTTTTATTAAATCAGCTATTTTTAGATTGAGTATTCCCCATTGTCTGGTTCCAAAAAATTCTCCCGGACCACGTAACTTAAGGTCTTCCTCAGCTAGCAGAAAACCATCCTTAACTTTACACATAATTGTTATTCGCTGTCTTGCCTGAGGAGAAATTTTCTGGCCGGTAAGGAGAAAACAATGAGATTGCCTGGCGTCTCTGCCTATTCTTCCTCTGAGTTGATGAAGCTGAGCTAAGCCAAAACGTTCTGCGTTTTCTATGAGCATCAGGCTAGCGTTAGGAATATCAATCCCTACCTCTATGACAGTAGTAGAAACAAGAATATGGATTTTTTTCTCCCGAAAGGAGTCCATTATTCTTTCCTTTTCTTCTCTTCTCATTCTCCCATGCAGCAGACAAACTCTAAAATCGGCAAAAATATCTTTCTGTAGGTGGTCAGCCGCCTCCTGAGCAGACTTTAGGTCCAGTTCCTCTGACTCCTCAATCAAAGGATAGACAAAATAGGCCTGTATTCCCGCTTCTAATTTTTCTCTAATGAATCGATAAAGCTCTCTCCTTTTACTCTCACTCATCCAGCGGGTAATGACAGGTTTACGCCCCGGCGGAAGTTCATCGATTATAGAAATATCCAGGTCACCATAGGAAGTTAAGGCTAAAGTTCTGGGAATAGGAGTTGCCGTCATTACCAAAACATGGGGAGACTTACCTTTACTGCGTAAGCTCAGCCGTTGCATAACCCCGAATCTATGCTGTTCGTCAATCACCACTGCTCCCAGTTTATTAAAATCAATCTCTTTTTGAATTAAGGCATGCGTACCGATAACCAGTTGTATTCTGCCTTCTTTTAGCCCCGTCCGAATCTCTTTTTTATCCCCAGGGGGAAGGTCGCTCACCAATAAGGCCACTTTAATATTCAGGGGTTCCAGGAGCTGCCTCAAGTTTAACCAATGTTGTTGAGCAAGAATTTCAGTAGGAGCCATTAAGGCTGCTTGATATCCATTAGCTATAGCTGTAAGCAAGACTAGTGTGGCTACTACGGTTTTGCCTGAGCCTACATCTCCTTGTAGTAGGCGGTTCATAGGATGAAAACTGCGCATATCCTCCAGTATTTCTCTTATCACTTTCTTCTGGGAGAGGGTTAGTGAATAAGGAAGATAATGAAAAAAGGAGCTGGTCAACTCCCCTTCTGTGGAAAAGGGAATTCCTGATTCTTTCTTATGCTCTTCTCTTTTTAAAGCAAGGGCAGATTGTAGAAGAAACAGTTCTTCAAAGACCAGTCTTCGCCGAGCTTCTTTTTGTCGGGAGAAATCTTCTGGAAAATGGATATTATCCAATGCTTCGGACAAAGAAATAAATGAATAACGTTTTCTTATCTCATAAGGCAAGGAGTCTATCAGGTAAAAAGAGGTCTCTTCCAGGTTTGTTTTGATAATTCTACGCAGCATCCTCTGAGATAAACCCTCAGTCAAGGGGTAACAAGGGACAATTCTTCTTAAATGAAGATTATCCTTCTCATCGCCGGATAGAAACTCAAAATCTTCCACCTTAATCTGTTTTTGACCGAATTTCAACTCTACCTTACCGCTCACTACAAGTTCCTTCCCTTTCTTAACAAGCTTACTAAGATAACTTTGATTATACCAGATAGCATAAAT
>JAUWRE010000110.1 GCA_030610725.1 Candidatus Aerophobota bacterium
AATCTAATCTAATTTATCTTGACAATTTTTATCTTTCAGTTAATATACTGAGAGAGGAGGGGAAAATGACTGAAAGACAAAAACTATGGGCAAAAAGTAGGTATTTGCGCTCTGAGATGAGGCAGATTGGCCCAATGATTACCGGCTCAGTAGTCTTAAGACATATAAAATGTGGGAAGCCTAACTGTAGATGCACAAGAGGATACCTTCATTTTATGTGTCAGGTTACCTATAAAGAGAAGGGAAAGACAAAAACTGTATATGTGGATAAGAAAAAGCATGCTCAGGCTCTCTTCTGGTCACGAAACTATAAATTATTTAAAAAGCTTCTTAAAGAGCATACTGAGGTAAATTTAGCCCTTCTTAGGAGTGATAAAAAGAGGAAAAAGGAAGAGAAAGAAAAATGAGAAAAACTTCTGAAGAGGAACTTACAGAACTTAAGAAAATCTTAGAAAGAGAATTTCCTTCTCTTAAAAAGACAATTACCCGAAACTTATCCTGTCTTATCTTTGCTTTTATTCTTCTTCTTAGAACCTACCGTGGCTGGTATGGAAGGCTCACTTTAAGTGGAATCGCCCGATGTTTCCCTGCCAGGGCGACTAGCAAAAACCGTTACAAAAGACTTGCTCGCTTCTTAGATAATGAAAATTTTCAAATGGTCGATTTAACTACCGATTTAGCTCGTCTTACCTATCCAGAAGAGGATCTTCTTCCGGTAATTATTGATCAAACTCAAATTGGTGATGTTCAAGTAATTTCAGCAAATGTTCCAGCAGAAGGAAGAAGTATCCCTCTGGCTATTTCTACCTTTGAATACACTAAGATTGAAAGGAGCCAAAACCTCATAGAAGAGGAATTCTTAACTACTCTCTCTTCTCGTCTTCCTAAAGGGATAAAAATAGTTGAGATAGCAGATCGGGGATACGGCAAAAGTGTGCTCCTTAAAAACCGTCTTGAAAGAGGAGAGCTTTTCATCATCCGGGGGAGAAGAGATGTAATCATGCATTACAAGGAGAATGGAAAAACTTGCCGTAAAAGCCTGGGAAGACTAAAGCATTCCTTAGGAAAACCTCGTCGCTATCGCAATTGTCTTTATCAGGGCAAAAAAGAGATAAAGATGGATGTAATTGTCTATCGAGAAAGAAGCTTTAAAGAGCCCTGGTTTCTTTTAGTGCCTTCCGGAAAAGAAGATATACTTTTTACGGAAAGAGTAGTAGAACTATACCGAAGAAGAATGAGGATTGAGGTAACCTTTCGCGATTTTAAATCTCATCTAGGGGTAAGGGGGCTTTCCCTTAAGGTGAGAAAAGGAGAAAGATTAGATCGCCTATTGGGAGCAATGATTTTAACTTACATTCTCCTTTTAGTTTTAGGCATAAGTGAGATAGGGAGATCCTTGCGAAAAAGAATAGAAATCCCTCGTTCTAAAGCAAGACACGGAACAAGGAAAACTTTAAGTGTGCTTACCATTTCCCTTTTCGCAATTTCCGATACCTTTCTTCTTACCCGTGATAACTTAATCAATATTCTCACTGAATGTTTTAATCAACTAGAAAGAGAAAAAGTGTTTCTGCTTCCTTCTTTTTAGGTTTGGTTGTTAGATTTGGTTCATAAAAAATCCTCTCTTCATAAAGGATATATCTGTCTTTAAAGCCTATTAATTCTTTAACCAAGGACAAAGCAGTTTTCGATAATCATTTTCTTCACATAACTTTTGCAGGAATACTGGGCAGAACCTCAAAAAATATATATCCCTAAAAATGAAATAAGAGCAGCTATGTTCAAGTGTAATCCTTGTGTTTATGAGGCCTGCAACCATTACCCTCACTATCTACGGATTTATTTTGATGATCACCGCTATTCTATCTATGCATATAGAGCAGTTTATTGTACATTGCTATCAATCTCGTCATTTTTTCGAAGGAAGGGCGCTAATGACAGCATTATCGAAGGTTACAAAGTGCTAATTTCGATGACTTTTTTATCACAATATTTCTTGTTCCCCCTGGCCATTATGCTCAAAAAATTGGGCTCATTGACCTCTTTAAAGAGCATCTCAAAATCAAGATGAGGACTGTTCATCATACCTGAGCCAACAAAATCATAGAGCTCTTTGCTCCTCCCGTAATTTCCGGTTGTCCAGACATAAAAACGCTTAACAATCGCCTGGTACCTGACAAATTATCTGCAGCAGCCTGATGTGAGAAACAATTTACTGATCAATTTCGGGCAAGTTTAGTCCTTCATCGAATCACAGCCGAAAATTTACCTCAATTGGAGGAGATATTCCTGACTCTTTTTGATGAGCAAAGTCTTGCCAGATGAGACCCAGTGAATGAATGGTTTACAGTAGATGTTGATATGACTGATCTACCAATCAGAAAAAGTGGTAGAACTTATGAAAAAGCTAGTTTCGGATTTATGTAAAAGGAGAAGGGGAAAGGTTAGAAATTCACCTGGCCTTAGCCGGAAGGAAAATTTAGTGAAGTATTTGGTGGCCTATTTGATTTCGCTAGTGCTTATTGTGTCGCTAAATTAGTCGATCTACTCTTGAACATCGAGAAGCGGATAGACTCTTTCCTTCACTCTTTAGTTAAATGTACAGCTCGTATTCAGCTATTATTAATTTAGGCTAAGATACTTGAGGATCGTGATCGAAGGTGAGAAGAAAAAGTCTCTCTTGCTCCCAGGTTTCAGTGCCGAAGTATACTCGAGCAAAAATCTAAGAGGCTCTGTATCCAAGCAGAACTCCTGTGAGAAAAAGCGACTCAGGCTCTAAAAACTTGCTAATCCCTCGATACTCTCAGGCAACATAATTCTCGCCCCTCTTTCCTTATCCGGAAAGATGCTAAGTTTGATGCTGCTGAAAATAGCCCATTCCCAATCAAACTAGAATACAATTTTCTTCTCAAGGGATATTCACATCCTGCTTCTGTCTTAGTTAAGAGCCAGTGATTCTGATTTGACCTGAGCTCTTTCTATTACTGAACTTGGCATTATTAAAGGGAGACTGTCTCTGTCGATTCTAGGTTGTCTTTGGTTGGACTAAGATTGTTAAACTCTAAGTTTTTCAATATTTGTACTTGATTATCACTATTTCAGAAAGACTAAAAGATGCCGTTAGACTCCTCAAGTTCTACAATGCTTGAAAGATTATCGAAGCCTTTATATGAAATGAGTTAGCTATTTGCATATTGAAATTTATGAAATCCTGTATTTGTAGGCATTTTAAAATTCAGGCCAAATATATTTGTTGCTTACTGTTTATCCCTTCTAATATAAATATTCACCTCAAAAATGCCTATGTTCTTGTTCTTTTCAGATTCTTTATTTAAAAACTGGGGGGTGGCAAGATTTTTGGGCTCTTGACAAAGTAAATAATTTATGTATAATAGTAATATGTCTGATGTTTGTCATTTGACAAAAGGGAAGGTTGATAATGCTTAAACGCTTGGAAAGTACACCTCGATATCAAATCATTCTTGAGCAGATAAAAAATTTTATTCTGCAAAAATTGCGTCCTGGAGATAGGCTTCCTCCAGAAATGGAAATTGCCACTCAACTGGGTGTAAGTAGACCATCGGTTAGGGAGGCTTTGAAATCATTAGGAACATTAGGGATTATCGAGATAAAACGAGGAGAGGGGACGTTTGTAAGGTCATTCAACTTTGATCCTATTCTAAACAACCTTCATTATGGTATCTCATTTAACAAGAACGATCTGACGGACATATTTGAGGTAAGAGAGGCATTAGAGTGTTCCTTTATCGGAGAAGCCATTAAGAATATATCTTCTGATAGGATGAGACGTCTAAGGGATTTGCTAGAGAAAATGGAACAGAAGGTTCAGCAAGGAGAGAATTTTGCTGTTGAGGATTCGAAATTTCACCGGGCTATTTTTGAGGCGCTGAATAACCGTTTATTAGTAGAACTACTAGACGTTTTCTGGAAGCTATTGAAAAACAGTGAAGCCCTTAATGAACCAAAATTAGCTGAGTCACTAGCCAATCATAAAAAGGTACTTGAGGCCATAGAAAATAAGGATGTTAAAGGTGCTGGGAAAATATTGGCTGAGCATTTCAAGTATGGAGAAAAGAAAATCAAAAAGAAGTGAAAATGTGTAAAACGGAAGATGTCAGGAAAGATTTTTAATGAGCAAAAAGCTAAAAATAAGATCTGAAGGGAGGTGGGGAGAGATAGGCAGGCTATAGATATTGGGGAAAAGAAGCTTTTTAAAAGTAGAAAATATTGAAAGCTTCTAAGAAAGCATGAAACAAATTAAGGAGACAAAAATGATACGAAAGTCAATAATAGTACTGCTAATAGGAGTTATATGTTTAATGGGAGTAACTCCAGTGCTGGCAAAGAGAGAGGTAATCTATACTACTCTCGAGGAATATGAAGAAGTTACTGGTAAGAAGATCGTCGAGTTTAATGAAGCTCCTATGCTCAAGGAAAAAGTAGCTACTGGGGAACTTCCTCCAGTCGAGGAAAGGCTTCCTGAAGAACCTGTGGTACTGGACCCGGCAGAAAGAACTGGTGAATACGGAGGCACTCTGCGCTCAGTGCAGAAAGGTGCAGGAGGCGCTTTCTGGATGGCGTCTGTACTTCACGAGTTCCCGCTAACTTACACCTCAGATTACATGGAAATTAAACCAAACATTTTCAAAAGCTGGGAAGTTAGCGAAGATTCACGGATTTTCACATTCCAAATACGAAAAGGAATAAAATGGAGTGATGGATACCCGTTCA
>JAUWRE010000140.1 GCA_030610725.1 Candidatus Aerophobota bacterium
AAATTACTGGAGATAAATAATATGGATAAAGTAAAGATAGCGTTAATTGGTGCAGGAACATGGGGTGAAGCTCACGCGGAAATATATTCAAGTCACCATCTTTCAGAATTTATTGCAGTATGTGATGTATCGGAAGAGAAAGCTAAAGCACTTGCTCAGAAATACAATGTAAGGTATTTCGCTGATTACGAAAAGATGTTAGACGATGTAGAGTGTGATGCTGTGGCTATTGTTACCCCTGACTTTGCTCATGCTAAACCCATTGTTGCTGCTGCAAAAAGGAACAAGCATATTCTATGCGAGAAGCCCCTGGCAACCTCTTACCAGGACCTTAATTTAATATTGAATGTCCTAAAAGGTAAAAACATTCAGTTAATGGTTGATTTTCATAATCGATGGAATCCTCCTATTTGTAAGATAAAAGATGATATAGATGCCGGCAAAATAGGAAAGGTAGTATCAGCATATATTCGCCTTAATGATATTATTTATGTTCCTACAGGGATGCTTTCCTGGGCAGAGAAATCTTCTATTTTGTGGTTTCTGGGCAGTCATTCTGTGGATGTATTGAACTGGATTATCGGAGCAAAGGTCGAAAGAGTATATTCTGTCTATTATGAAGGTATCCTGAAAAGTAAAGGAATAGATGTCCCGGATTTATATCAGACAATACTTGAATATTCAAATGGGGCTGTTGCCACTATGGAAAATAGCTGGATTCTGCCCAATACCAATCCGTATGTTAATGATTACAAGTTAAATATAACCGGTGAAAAGGGTATGTTTAATATGGACTTTTCCCATAATACACTCCTGGAAAGATTTTTGGAAAATGAAGCCTCTCATCCCGATATTATATGTAAACCCAAAATCCATGGTAAGCCAACCGGTTTTGCCTATGAGAGCATACGTGATTTTATTGAGAGGATATATTACAAAGAAAAGGTTCGCATTCCATTAGGAGAAAGCATTACAGTAACTAAAATAATTCTTGCCATTATGGAATCGGCGAAGAAAAAGATGCCAGTTACGGTAGGATACGCACTTGGCAATTTGTAAAAATGTTGTATAATATAAGTAGAGACAGGAGCCAGAAATGGTCAAACAAATAAAAACGAGTCTGGTGTGTAGTTGGTGCTTCAAAGCGGCTTCGACTATCGTTACCTATGTTGGGGATTCCATTGCTAGGATGGAGTGTGAGAACTGCAACCATGTATTTGAAGTTTCTCGGACAGTGCTCCATTCCTATCTAATTTCTGACTGGGAAAAAAGAGGTTTTACTAAACCGGTAAGGCTAGCCAGAGAGATTAGGAAAGACCCCTCCCATTTTATTATTGGTCTTCCTTTCAGAGTCATCAGTAAGCCCTTAAGGATGGCTAAGGAACTGGTAGAATCTTACGATAGTTGATATATCCCCTCAGGGCTTTAGTTTTTCCTGAGCTATGTCATACATACCGCTTGTTAATCTTCACATACTTCTCAGTCAAATCGCATCCCCAGAAGGTAGTTCGACAATTTCCCTGATTTAAGTGAATGATTATCTTTATCTCATTCTGTTTTAAGACTTCTCTCAGTTTTTGCCTTATTGATTGTATTCCCACACCATTTTTTACTGTTAAGAGGTTATTGAAATAAACATCTACTTTGTCAGGCTCTATCCTTGTATGAGCTGCTCCTAGAGCTGCCATTACTCTTCCTGGATTAGGGGAGGCACCGGCTATAGCTGTTTTTACTAAAGAGGAGCTAGCTACTGCCCTGGCTATTCGGCGAGCGTCTTTGGGAAAAGATGCTCCTTCTACTTTTACTTCTATGAGTTTAGTGGCTCCCTCGCCATCTCGCACCAGCATCTTGGCCAGGGATATACAGATAAAGTCAAGCGCCTGAGAAAAATAGTCAAAATTCTCATCCTTAACTCTTAGCTTCTTTTTCTTGTGCCAGGTCTTTATTTTTCTGTTTCCTGCTTGCCCATTGGCCATGATGAATACAGTATCGTTAGTACTCATGTCTCCGTCTATACTGATTTGATTAAAGGATTTATTAACTGCAGATTTTGTTGCTTCCCCTAGAGCGTCTTCTGTGATACAAGCATCAGTGGTAATGAAACAGAGCATGGTGGCAAGGTTAGGTGAAATCATTCCTACTCCTTTGGCTATGCCACCTATTTTCACTCTATTCTTTCCCCTTCCCGGGATGTCAGTCTCCACTGATATCTCTTTGGCGAAAGTATCGGTAGTTAAGATAGCTTCAGCTGCTTGTCGTCCTCCCTTAGAAGAGAGAAGAAGTCTTGCCTGTTTTATTCCTTCCTCAATCTTACACATGGGAAGGGGCTCGCCTATATGACCGGTGGAGGCAATTAGAACATCTTCTTCCCTTATTCTTAGTTCCTGTGCGGCTAATTTAGACATGCTTTGAGCGTCTTTGATGCCTCTTTTCCCCATGCAAGCGTTGGCGATGCCACTATTAACTATAATTGCCTGAGCGCGTCGGTTACGAATTTTCTTTATAGAAACCTGAACCGGCGCTGCCTTTACTTTGTTACTGGTAAACATAGCCCAGGCAACAGCAGAAACATCTGAGTGAATCATAGCTAAATCGGGTTTATTCTTCTTTATTCCACAATGCACTCCCGCTGCTTTGAAGCCTTTAGGGGCAGTGATTCCTCCTGGTATTTCTTTCATATTCTATCCTTAGTTTATGTTGAAGTATTGGACAAACGTTGTTGTTTTCGTGTCTCGTTGGTTGTATATCGTATTGCGTATATCGTATTGCGCAATACGCATCACGCATCTGGTGAATCGTATTTCGTGAATCCTATCTCGATGCTCGATACTCGTCTTTAGTTTCCTCTTTTATCTTTTGCGAGCATCAAGTATCGAGAATCGAGTATCCAGAACTTAAACTTCTTTTTCTTGTTTGCCATTCACTATTCACTAACGACCATTCACCATTCACTGAATTAGTCCCATTGTTTCTTCAAATCCAGACATAATGTTCATATTCTGCACAGCTTGAGTAGCAGCACCTTTGGCCAGGTTATCAATGGCAGAGATAATTATTGCTCTTCCACTTCTTTCATTAACTGTGATTCCTATTCGACACCGATTCGAATTAAGCACCTCTTTTGTCTGGGGGAATCTTCCCTGGGGCAAAATTTCTACAAATGGCTCTTCTTTATAGAAATCTTGGTACAACTTTAACAGAACCTTTGTGTCTGTCTTTTGCTTTAAAGCAGCATAACAGGTACAGAGTATTCCCCGATTTATAGGCACAAGATGAGGAACAAAGGTGATAATGATTTTCCTGCTGGTTAATTTGCTTAATTGTTCTTCTATCTCAGGGGTGTGTCGATGACCTACCACCTGATAAGCACGAGTGTTTTCATTAACTTCGGGAAAGTGAGTAGCTAGGCTAAGTGCTCTCCCTGCTCCAGTTACCCCAGATTTAGCATCTATGATAATACTGTTTCCCTTTATTAGATCGTTATTAACTAAGGGAGCGAGAGCTAATATACTCGATGTAGGATAGCAGCCGGGGTTAGCCACTAGACGAGCTCTGCTTATTTTTTCACGGTATAATTCTGGAAGTCCATAAATAGCTTTCTTGAGTAGTTCTTTCTTCTGGTGAGGTGTCCCATACCATTCTTCATAGATTAAAGGGTCAATGAAGCGAAAGTCTGCTGAGAGGTCTATTATTTTTTTCCCCCTTGAATGAAGCTTTCCCACTATTTCCATAGAGATCCGGTGAGGAAGGGCAGTAAAGATAAAAGAAGAAGATAAGGCAATTTTATTTATATTAAGCTCCTGACATACCAGATCCGTGATAAGCGAGGGATAAATTTCAGAGATTTTTTTGTTGGCAAAACTCTGAGAGGTTATGGCTTCTATTTCTACTTGAGGATGTTTCAAAAGAATCTTAACCAACTCTGCTCCTGTATAACCGGTTGCTCCAATGACAGATACTTTCATTTAGGTTCACCTATTCTAGACTGCAAGTAAATATTCATTGAAATACATTCCTTTTTGTCATTGCGAGGTTGCCAAAGGCAGCCGTGGCAATCTCAGAATTATGGAGT
>JAUWRE010000053.1 GCA_030610725.1 Candidatus Aerophobota bacterium
AATTTCACAAGTTGCTGCCCTCTCTTTGAGAATCAGTGATTTTATCTCATCTTCCAATTGCCTTTCTCCCTTAAAATAGAGAACCCAAATGGTAGTATCTATCAAGCACTTTTCAGAATTCATCTTTCCTCAGCTTTTTTACATCCTCTAGACTGATATTCAATACTGGACTTCCAAAAAGACTGATTAGATGTTCTTTTCTTTTTTTCCTTATCAGTTCTCGGAGTGAGAGATTAACCAACTCCTTCTTAGTTTTGGCTCCTGTTATTTTTTGTGCTTCCTTAAGGAGCTTTTCATCTATGTCTATAGTGGACCTCATAACGCACCTCCTTATGGCACAGTATATACGAATGTTTTGTGTTTGTCAAGTAAGTTATTGAAAAATCTTCGCGAAAAATAAGGGTTGAAAGCCTGCTTAATAAAGAGAAATTTGACATTCTTTTCTATTGTTATAAGATAAAATAGCATTTTAAGACCAAGGAGTAAAGATGGGAAAGATTAAGTTCGGCACTGATGGTTGGCGGGCGGTAATTGCTGACGATTTCACCTTTGCCAATGTAGCCAAAGTTGCCCAGGCGATAGCTGACTATTATCAAACTCAGCCCGATAAGGAAAAAGGATTAGTAGTAGGATATGATGCTCGTTTTTTGTCTAGAGAATTTGCTCAAGAAATGGTAGAAGTATTGGCCGGCAACGGCATTTTTGTAATACTTTCCTCAGAGGACATTCCCACTCAGTGTATATCTTTTGTTATAGAAGATAGGGAGCTAGCCGGAGGAGCGATTGTCACCGCATCTCATAATCCTCCCAAATTTAATGGCATAAAAATTAGAGCTTCTTTTGGGGGCTCAGCTCCGGCTCAAGTTACAGAAAGGATAGAAGCTTTTTTGGGCAAAAATAAAATAAGAAAGCTTGCCTTAAGAGAGGCAGCCAAAAAAGGATTGATAAAAATAGAAGACCTTGCCAGAGGATATTTAAAAAAGGTTGAATCCTTTCTTGATAAGAATTTAATAAGAAAAGCCCGTCTTAAGATAGTTCATGATTCTATGTTTGGAGTAGGAGATGGGTTTATTGAGAAGCTCCTGGCTAAGTCAGAATGCGAGGTAACTACGATTCACCATAAGTATAATCCTGGCTTTGGGGGTTTAAACCCTGAGCCTATCGAAAAAAATTTAGAGGATTTAAAAAGAAAGGTAAGGGAGGTAGGAGCGGATCTGGGAATAGCTACAGATGGAGATGCAGATAGGGTAGGGGTGGTGGATGATAAGGGGAGGTATCTTACTCCTCATCAGGTTTTCTCCCTTCTTCTCTTGTACCTGGTGGAAGAAAGAAAAATGAGAGGAGGAGTGGTAAAGACGGTTTCTCTGGGCTATCAGCCGGAAAGAATAGCCAGGGAACTTGCTCTTTCTTTAGATGAGGTGCCGGTAGGATTTAAATATGTTTGCCACAAAATGCGGGAGAAAGATATTCTTTTGGGAGGAGAAGAAAGCGGAGGATATGGCTTCCGAGGTTACCTTATGGAGAGGGACGGAATTCTTTCTTCCCTTCTTTTTGTAGAGATGGTTAGCAAGATCGGCAAACCCCTCTCTTTTATTCTAAATAATATGGAAAGTAGGTTTGGTGCTTCCTTTTTCAAGCGGGTGGATTTTGAAGAGGTGGGAGTGAGTAAATCAAAGATGATAAAAAAGCTTTCATCTTCTGCTCCTTCTTCTTTAGGAGGAGTTCCTCTTAGGGAGATAAAGACCATTGATGGAATTAAATTTATTATGAAAGATGATAGCTGGCTTCTCATTCGACCTTCAGGAACTGAACCTAAGGTAAGGGTCTATGCTGAAGCAACTAATGAGGTAAGGCTCAATAAAATTATTGAAGAGGGCGTAAAGCTAGCTAAAGCAGTAATATCTTCGTGAATCGTATTTCGTGAATGGTGAATCGTAAAGAAACAAGAAAGGGAAGAATAAGTTTTGAACTTTGAACTATGGCTTTTAGTTTTTGACTTACAAGCAACGAGCGACAAGCAACGAGCAACGAATTATGTATAAAGACGTATTGATAGCTGGATTCGGTGGACAAGGGATAATATTTACTGGAAAGCTTCTTTCCTATGCCGGATTAAAAGAGAGTAAAGAAGTAGTCTATTTCCCCTCTTATGGGGCAGAGATGCGTGGAGGGACGGCCAATTGTACGGTAATACTATCTACCTCGTCCATTGCTTCACCTATTGTCTCTCATCCTCAGAATATCATTATGATGAGTCAGCCTTCTTATTTAAAGTTCTTCTCTAGAATTAAAAAGGGTGGGCAAGCTCTGATAAATACTTCTTTAATCAGGGATGAATTGGTTAGAGATGATATAGAGATAATAAGAATTCCGGCTAATAAAATTGCCGAGAAAATAGGAGATTCCCGCGTTGCCAATATGGTGGCTTTGGGAGCATGGGTTAAGAAGTCGAAAGTAGTATCGCTGGAAAGTTTAGTTGAGTCTTTCCCTGAGGTAATTTCCCCTAATCGACTCAATCTCCTTCCCTTAAATGAAAAAGCCTTACGAGAGGGAGCAAGGTTTGTCTCGTAGTGGAATCAGCTAGGTAGAGAAAGATGTTCTTCGGCTTTCTTGAACTATAGAAATTTACATGGTTGTCGAAGGACATTTTCTGAAGAAGCCTTATAGGAGCAACCTTAACGAAGCTTCGAGTTGAGGAAAAAGAAAAATATACTGTTTGAGGAGCAAGGCGACGAGTTTATATTTTTCCCGAAACGAGAAGCTGAGCAGAAAGAATAAAAGGCTACTATGCAGCGGCAGAAGAAATTGTCCGAGACATTTCTTGAATACTTAAGCGTAGAACGAGGTCTTTCTGCTAATACTATAGACGCTTATAGAAGAGATTTACTACAATATAGCAAGTGGTTGAAAGGAGATATTCTTAAAGCAGACTCTACTCTCATAGGGGAATATGTAGCTCGATTGAGGGAGAAAAAATATGTTCCTTCCAGCATAAGTCGAAAACTATCTGTTATCAGGACTTTTTATAGATTCCTTTATATCGAGGGTAAAATTGACCATAATCCCCTGGAAGAGATTAGCTCCCCGCCTCGAGGGAGAAAGATACCTATCTATCTCTCCGAAAAAGAAGTAGACAGCCTTATAAATGCTCCTTCATTAGATAATTTATATGGAGTCCGAGATCGGACCATCCTAGAGGTCTTGTATGGAGCAGGGTTACGCATATCAGAGTTAGTCAATCTGAATACCACCGACCTCAATTTGAGAAAAGGATGGCTCAAGGTTTCAGGAAAAGGATCCAAGGAACATCTTCTCCCCTTAGGAGGAAAAGCCTGCTCCTGGATAAATAGGTACTTAGAGGAAAAGGGAGAAGAAAAGAAAAGAGAAGTTCCTCTGTTCTGCAATCGTTATGGAAATAGAATCTCCCGGCAGGCCTGCTGGAAGATTATTAAAAAATATGCCAGTAAAGCCGGTTTAACCAAGAATATATCTCCTCATACCCTTCGCCACTCTTTTGCCACCCATCTTCTTTCTGGAGATGCTGACCTACGTGTTGTTCAGGAGCTTTTGGGCCATGCCAATATTGATACAACTCAGATATATACTCACATCAGCCAGGAACGTTTGAAAAAAGTATATAAGAAATACCATCCTCGTGCTTAGATATGAAATGGATGGCCAGGAAGAGAATGGACTGCTCTCTTCAATTCTTATTTTTCTGATAGATAAGGGTAAGGTACATGAAGCTTGCCTTTCTGGCGGGCACAGCTCGGATTACCACAGAGGACCTTCCTTGAGATTAAAGAGCAAGATAGTATCTCTTTTGCTTGCATTAATTTATTATTAAAAAAACAGTAATATCAATATCTAATTGCTGATATCATATCAAGAGAAACAGGGTTTAGAAACTGCTTGACAAAGAGCTTCAAGATATGCTATTAATAGTGATGGGAAGTAGGTGTCCATTATATCCCCTTTGTTACAGCGTTTTTAGAGGACAAGATGCCTTCTTTCCCTTTCTAGTCAAGGTTTCAGGTTTTCATCTTGTAATTTTGATCAAAAATCTGCGAAACTATAGACTATAAAAGAGTGCATTTTAATAAATGAAAGACTTTGAAATGGCAAATACTCCTCCATGGTTCTAAAAAATGAGCATATCAGAAGACAAAATTAAGCAATTAAAGGAAATGGCAAAGTCTGTACGTAGGAATCTACTTAAGGCTATCTATGAAGGGAAAATGGGTCATCCAGGAGGATCGCTTTCTGCAACAGATATCTTAGTATATTTATATTTTTCAAAACTCCAAATTTTCCCCGAGGATCCAAGTCGCAAAGATAGAGAAATCTTTATCCTTTCTAAAGGGCATGCAGCTTCAGCCCTGTATGCTGTTCTAGCAGCAAGAGGTTTTTTCTCCAAGGATCTATTAAAAATTTTTGGCAAGATAAATAGCTCCTTGCAGGTTCATCCAGATATGACAAAAGTTCCTGGTGTGGAGATTTCTACCGGTGCCTTAGGAATGGGGCTCTCAGTGTGTGTGGGGATGGCATTAGCCTCTCGTATGGATGGCTCAAAAAGCAGGGTATATGTATTGATAGGAGATGGAGAGATGCAATCAGGACAGGTCTGGGAAGCTTCTATCTGTGCTCCTCATTATAAGTTGGATAATCTTGTTGCAATCTTAGACTATAACAAAATTCAATTATTAGGACCGGTATCCCAGATAATGGGAATAGAGCCAGTGGCAGAAAAATGGAAGGCAAGAGGATGGGAAGTTATAGAAATAGATGGACACAATATGAGCGAGATTGATGAGGCTCTAGAAAAAACTGAAGAAGTAAAGGGAAAACCATCTATAATAATTGCCCATACTATCAAAGGTAAAGGGGTCTCCTTTATGGAGAACACAGCCAGATGGCACGGGGGAGCACCTACAGAAGAAGAGGTAAAAAGAGCCTTAGAGGAACTTAAGGATTAGCTAGAGATGGCACAGATAAGAGAAGCTTTTGGTAGAACTTTAGTTAAAGTGGGAAGAGAGAATCCTAATGTAGTAGTATTGGACGCAGATCTGGCAACCTCTTCTAAAGTTACTTATTTTGCAGAGGAATTTCCCCAGCGTTTTTTTTAAATGGGAGTCTGCGAACAAAATATGATAGGAGTGGCGGCAGGATTTGCTAGAATGGGAAAGATACCATTTACAAGTACATTTGGAGTTTTTGCTTCAAGGCGTGTCTGTGATCAAGTATCTATGCTTATAGCTTATCCCCACCTGAACGTGAAGGTGGTTGGTGCATATAGTGGAATTGTAAGTGGCAATAATGGAGCAACCCATCAGGCTAACGAAGACGTGGCAATTATGAGAGTAATGCCTGGTATGGTGGTTATTGATCCTGCTGATGAAATAGAAATGGCTCAGGCTGTTAAGGCCATAGTTGAGTACAATGGACCTGTGTATTTAAGGTTAACACGGGATGAATGGCCGCTGGTTTCTCCTCCTAACTACCAGTTTCGTATTGGTAAGGCTTGTATAGTAAGAGAAGGAAAAGATGTAACATTAATTGGCAGTGGTATGATGGTCTCTCAGTGTATGGAAGCAGCAAAAATCTTAGCCCAAGAGGGAATTGAGTCAAAAGTAATAAATATGTCTACTATGAAGCCTATTGATGTAGAAATAATTATTAAAGTCGCTAAAGAGACAAAAGCCATCGTAACTTCTGAGAACCATAACATTATCGGTGGATTGGGTAGTGCAGTAGCAGAAGTGATAGGGGAAAACTATCCTGTGGTTATGAAAAGAGTTGGAATCAAAGACATTTTTGGGGAATGTGGAACTAATGAAGAGTTATTAGACAAATATCGTATTTCACCCAAACATATTGTTAAAGCAGTTCGAGAAGTGATCAAAAAGAGACATTAACAGGGTATTTGAAGAATGACGGCTAAAAAATTAAGATGTTCTGATATGAACACTATACCAGGAGTTGAAGATAAGCTGCTTTACCAATGAGCCTATATGGGATTCCAAGGTAGATAAACTAAAGACAGTGAGGAGTGAACTGCAAGATAAAGCAGGAGCAGATTATGTAAAGACCTCCACAGGATTTGGAACGGGGGGAGCTACCATTCATGATATAGAGCTAATGTATGAAACAGTAGGGCCAAGATTGGGAGTGAAAGCAGCTGGAGGAGTCAGAAGCCTTGAGACAGCTTTGGATGTAATAAGGGCAGGTGCTACCAGAATAGGAGCAACAGCAACAGAGAAGATAATAGAAAGCTGGATAAAATTCCAGGCGAAAACGAGTTAATTCCAGGAGGCTAGGATGTCCAAAAAAATAAGGACAGGCATTATAGGAAGTGGATTTGTAGGTTTGATTCACATAGAGGCTTTGAGAAGACTGGGGTATGTGGATGTTGCTGCTCTGGCAGAAATAGACGAAGATCGAGCAAAGCAAAAGGCTGATCAGTTAGGTATACCCAAGGCCTATGGGGATTGGAGATATCTCATTGAGGATAAAGAAATTGAGGCTGTTCACATTTGTACCGCAAATTTTCTCCACTTTGAAATGGCTAAGAAAGCCTTATTAGCTAAGAAACATGTTATCTGCGAGAAACCCTTGGGGATGAATTCCCAGGAGACAAGTACTCTTATAAATCTTGCTAAAAAGAAAGAATGTATAAATGCTGTAGGTTTCAATGTTCGTTTCTATCCCTTAGTTCAGCATATGCGCACTATGATTCAACGAGGAGAGTTAGGTGATATCTTCACTGTTAGAGGCTCATATTTGCAGGACTGGCTCTTCTACGATACAGATTACAACTGGAGGGTTGATCCCGAATTAAGTGGTCCTTCCAGGGCAATAGCTGACATAGGCTCACATCTTTTAGACTTAATCCAATTTGTAACAACACTAAAGATAACAGAGGTACTTAGTGATTTTGGAACTATGCATCCTATCCGAAAGAAGCCTCTTGAGGTCAGGGAGACCTATACAAAAGAGAAAATTGAAGCC
>JAUWRE010000099.1 GCA_030610725.1 Candidatus Aerophobota bacterium
GAAAAGAAGCAGACTGTGTTAATACTCCTTTCGGTTCTTTACCTATCCTGGAAGGAAAGAAAGCAAAGCGATATTTTGAGCTTTATCAATTTGCTGACGCATTCGCTAAACAGAAAAGAGAGTTGGTAGCAAAGGAACTATTTGGGGATTGTCAATTAATATCTAACGAAACTCATCAGGGACTTTTGAATTATAATGAGATTTTATTGGGAGCCCATTATATAAATGGTAAAAGCAAATTATATCCTTTAACTCTCAGAGCAGACCTACCGGCATACTTACTAAAGGGACGTAAAAATCTTAGACCGGAAAGTATCGAAAGTCTAGGATTTGGCAAGAGAGCGAGGAAGCTGGGAGTATATCAAAGATTAAGGCAGGCTAACCTCATTCCTCACGGAGGAGGATATACCTTTCCTCAGCTCTTAAGCGTAGAAGAGGTTTATGAAATTGGGGGAAAACGATACTTTAAGGCAGATGCAGCTAATGATCGGGGTAAACAGATCATTTTTGATGTTCGGGATATTCCTTTCATATATAGGGGAAGGGAAGTAGCTTTGAGACTATTAGAATTGGAGCTGGGAGAAATAGCAGCCAAGTTTATTCCCCTTTATGTAATTAAAGTCTATTAAATAGGGACAGCGACCATTTTTTAGCCTGCCATATGGTATATAATAGGCAAAGCTTTTTATTTTGCAAGAGTAATTCAATGGAAAAAATGGTCGCTGTCCCTATTTAAAGTTTATTTAAAGTTGCTTCTATTGACATTTTTTGTTGATAGGCTATACTGTAAACAGGAAAGCATTCCTCAATGGCTTTTATGCCAGAGCCCCAAAGGGCTCTTATTTTTTTATTAAGGGGTTAAATTAATGAGATTTTCTCAATATCTAGTTACTACTTCTAAGGAAGCTTCCAGGGAAGCTGAGTGTGTGAGTCACCAGTTGATGCTTCGAGCAGGATTGATAATGAAATTTGCTGCTGGTATTTATTCTTATCTTCCTATGGGGTATAGGGTTCTGGCCAGGATTACTTCCATTATAGAAGAAGAAATGGAACGAATCGGAGCGCAGCGATTACTTCTTCCTTTTGTCCAACCAGCCGAGCTCTGGAAGAAAAGCGGAAGATGGGAGAGTTGGGGAGAGGAACTTGTTCGTTTTAAGGATAGAAAAGGAGCTGACTTTGTGCTTGGTCCTACCCACGAGGAAGTAATCACTCAATTAATTAAACAGCAAATAAACTCTTATAAAAAGCTTCCGGTCATAGTTTATCAGGTTCAGGCAAAATTTCGAGATGAGCCGCGAGCACGGGGCGGAGTAATCAGGGCAAGGGAATTCTTGATGAAAGACGCCTATAGTTTTTGCCAGAGCAAAGAAGAGGCAAAAGTGATTTATGAGAAAATGAAAGAGGCTTACCAGAGAGTCTTTTCTCGCTGTCTATTGGATTATAGATTAGTAGAGGCTGACACAGGAACTATGGGAGGAGAATTCTCGCATGAGTTCATAATTCTGACTAATTCAGGTGAAGATAGAATAGTGGAGTGCGAAAGATGTGGATATGTAGCTAAGCTGGAAAGAGCTGTCTGTATAACAGATGAGGCAGAAAAGGGTGAAAGGAAGCCAGTGAAGGAGGTATCTACCCCAGGAATTCGGACCATCAAAGAACTTAGCCATTTTCTTGCTTGCCAGGAAAGGAAGACTTTAAAAACCATCTTTTATGAGACTGATAAAGGCCTGATAGCAGTTTTAGTCAGAGGCGACCATTATGTAAATGAGGAGAAACTGAGATTGCTTCTTAAGGCAAAGGAACTAAAACTCGCTTCAGATAACCTGACCAGAAAAGAGATAGGAGCAGAGATAGGATTTGTTGGACCAGTAGGGCTTGACAGAAATAAGCTTGTGGTGGATAATACAGTGATGCAAGGAAAGAATTTCGTTACAGGAGCCAATAAGAAGGATGTTCATTTAATAAATGTTAATCCTAATAGGGATTTCGAACCGACTCTCACAGGCGATATAAGGTTTCCTGTTTTAGGAGATAGTTGTCCTTTGTGTGGAAATGAGACAAAAATAAAAAGAGCAATTGAATTAGGTCAGATTTTTCACTTAGGAGAAGGATATAGCTCCAGCTTGGGAGCTACTTTTCTGGACAAAATGGGAAAGGAAAAATACTTCATCATGGGGTGTTACGGTATAGGAGTGAGCAGACTTTTAGCAGCAGTTATTGAGCAGAATTATGATAAGGATGGTATTATCTGGCCAAAGGAGATTGCTCCCTTTCAAGCGGTAGTTATAGCCACTTCTCCTGATACTGCCAGGGCAGCAGAGGGGGCTTATCTTCGTTTAAAAAAAGCAGGAATAGATACATTGTGGGATGACCGGGATGTAAGTGCAGGAACAAAGTTCAGTGATGCAGATCTTCTAGGTATTCCTTTTAAGGTAATTCTTGGTAATATTTTCCTAAAGGAAGATAAGATAGAGATCAAAACTCGCCGGCGAGGGGAGAAAGAAAAAGTCGGGAGAAACGGGATTTCCCAGAGAATAAAGGAGCTAGTAAAGGATGCAGAATAGTGAATTCTTCTTTCTCTTAGAGCGTGTGGGGAGAGAAAGAGGCCTTTCTTCAGATGCGTTATTAAAAAGTGTTGAGGAGGCTTTAACCTCTGCTTATAAAAAGAAATATAATCAGCCAATAGAAGATTTGAAAGTACTTTTGGACGAAAAAAATGAAAGGCTGCAGGTTTTGGTTACTAAAGAGGTGGTGAAAAAAGTATGCAATCCTGGAATAGAGATTTCTTTAAAGGAAGGGAAGCAAATTGATGAGAAGGTAAAATTGGGAGATAAAATAGAAGTAGAGACAGATCCTCTTCAGTTCAGTAGGATTGCTGCTAGCACAGGTAAGTACGTAATGATGCAGCAAATTGTGGAGATGGAAAAAGATCTAATCTACGAGGAATTCAAGAAAAGAGAAGGAGAAATAATTAGTGGGACGGTGCGTTACCGAGCTGATCGCTTTATTCTTATTGATCTGGGTAAAACAGAAGGGATTTTTCCTAAGAGAGAGCAGTTGCTTGGTAGAAGGTATAGACAGGGAGAACGGGTAAGAGCTTATATTTTACGAGTTACTCGAGAACCTAAAGGTCCTCGCATTATTCTTTCTCAGACCCATCCCGATTTCTTGAGAAGACTCTTCGAGCTGGAGGTGCCAGAAATAGAAGAAGATATTGTCAAAATCAGGCAGATAAAACGAGAAGCAAGTAGAAGAGCCAAGGTAGTGGTGGAATCTACGGAAGAAAAGGTGGATGCTGTAGGGGCTTGCGTAGGTTTGCGTGGTTCTCGTATCAAAGCAGTCCTGCGGGAGCTGGAAGATGAGAGAATTGATATAATACGCTATAGTGAAGATACTGCTACCTTTATAAAGAATTCCTTGAAACCGGCTGAGGTAGTCGAAGTTAAACTTGATGAAAGCAAAAAGCAAGCAAAGGTTATAGTTATTGACAGCCAACTTTCTTTGGCTATTGGAAGTAGGGGAGAGAATGTAAAACTGGCGGCAAAGTTAACTGGCTGGCAGATTGACATAAGATCCCTGGGCCAAATAATAGAAGAGACAACTTTCTTGAAACATCTGGCCGGAGTAGGAGAGAAAACGTTGATTTCTTTAAGAGAAGCTGGTTTTCTGACCAAAAAAGATATTTTAAGAGGTGGAGTAGAAGCTTTGTGCAAAGTCAAAGGGATCGGAGCTAAGACAGCGGAAAAAATTCTGGAGGAAACCAGCGGGGCAAACCAAAAACCTGAAGAGCCGGAAGGGAAGGATTAATGCGTATTTATCAGTTGGCCAAAAAGTTGAATCTATCTAATCAGGAGCTTCTGAAGGTTCTTTCTCAGTTGAAGATAAAAGGAAAGACCAGTGTAAGCGGTCTTTCCGCACAGGAGATTAAGAGGGTAGAAGGAAAGCTGGTAAAGAAGAAACCTTCCCCTAAAGAGAAAGGATTAATGCCACGGGATCCCGTCGTGACTTTATTGGGTCACGTAGACCATGGGAAAACTTCCCTTTTGGATGCTGTGCGTAAAACTAACGTAGCTGGAGGGGAAGTGGGAGGGATTACTCAAAAGATTGGAGCCTCAGAGGTGGAATGTAAAGGGAAAAAGATAGTATTTATTGATACTCCCGGCCATGAAGCTTTTACCAATATGCGGGCCCATGGAGCCCAGGTTACCGATATTGCTGTTTTAGTTGTTGCCGGTGATGATGGAGTTATGCCTCAGACAATAGAAGCCATTAATCATGCCAGAGCGGCTAAAGTGCCTATTATGGTGGCTATAAATAAAATAGATAAAGTAGGAACAAAATTGAAAAGAGTCAGGGAGCAGCTAAGCAAATATGATTTAGTGCCAGAAAAATGGGGAGGCGAGACCATATTTGTGGAGGTTTCCGCTTTGAAGGGTCAAGGGTTAGATGAATTCCTGGAAATGATACTTTTAGAGGCAGAAATGCTGGAATTAAAGGTAGAGCCAGAGGGAGATTTCCAGGGGGTAGTTATAGAAGGTGAATTAGATAGACAAAGGGGTCCCTGTATTACTCTCCTTGTTCAGAAGGGAACCTTAGAGATAGGTGATATATTGGTGGGAGGTTCCACTTACGGAAGGGTAAGGACTCTTATTAATTGGAAAGGAAAGACAGTTAAGAAAGCAGGGCCATCTATGCCAGTAAGAGTTTCAGGGCTTTCTGATGTGAGTATGCCTGGAGATACCTTCAGGAAGGTAAAGAATGAGAAGGAGGCTCGGCAAATAGCAGAGTCAATCAAAGAAAAAGAACGAGAGAAGGGCTTAATAAAGAGAGATATATTTACTTTAGAGAGTCTGTCCCAGCCGCAAGAAGAACAAAAGACTATGAATATCATTGTCAAAGTAGATACTCAGGGCTCCTTAAGAGCCATTTCAGACACAATAAAGAATTTGGAAAACGAGGAAGTAAAGATAGACATCCTTCACGCAGGAGTGGGCGAAGTGCAAAAATCCGATATTCTT
>JAUWRE010000194.1 GCA_030610725.1 Candidatus Aerophobota bacterium
ATAGAAGATATGAGTAATCAGATTATGCAGTTCAGGAAGGATTCCTTGATTCAGATAATGTCTCCTTTAGTGCGAGGAAGAAAGGGAGAGTACAGGGACCTTTTAGAAGAGATAAAGAGAGAGGGTTATTTAAGAGTAAGAATTGATGGGAGGATTCGTCTTCTGGAGGAGGAAGTATTTCTGGATAAAAATAAAAAACATACTATAGAGATAGTAGTGGATAGATTAGAAGTAAAGAAGGGGATAGAAACTCGTTTGACTGACTCTCTAGAAACAGCTAGTAATAGGTCAGATGGTTTGGTCCTGGTTACTCAAAAGCTCGCTGAGAAGGAGAAGGAGCATATTTTTAGTCGACACTTTGCCTGTTCTCACTGTGGTATTAGTTATCAGGAAATATCTCCTCGTATGTTTTCTTTTAATAGCCCCTATGGGGCCTGCCCGGTTTGTAATGGGTTGGGAACTCAGCAGAGCATAGATCCTGGCCTGGTGGTGCCAGATAGGGCCAGGTCTTTGAATGAGGGTGCTGTTGTACCCTGGAACGTGGGGGTGGGATTCCATAGGTGGGCAAGAACGGCTGCTGGATATTACTTCAGGCGACTTGCTTCAGTTGCTGAACACTATGATTTTTCTCTGGATGAACCTTTTGAAAGCCTATCAGAGAAAGCACAGAGAATTATCCTTTATGGCTCGGATTCTGAGAAGATTAAATTTACCGAACAAAGAGGGGGGGAATTTTATGATTATTGGACTACCTTTGAAGGAGTTATCCCCAATCTGGAAAGGAGATACAAAGATAGTGGTTCAAATTATGTGCAGGAAGAGATATCTAAATATATAAGAGAGACTCCTTGTCCGGAATGTGATGGAGCTCGTCTGCGTAAGGAGAGTTTAGCAGTAACTCTTAAAGGTATGTCCATTTATGAGATAGTCAAACTGAGTATAAAAGAGAACGATACTTTCTTTTCCAACTTGAAGTTAAGCTCACGTCAGCAATTGATAGCTGGTGAGATTTTAAAGGAAATAAAGAAAAGATTAGGTTTTATGGTGAGCGTTGGGCTGGATTATCTTACTCTGGATAGAAGGGTAGGTACTTTATCGGGGGGTGAAGCAGAGCGTATTCGTCTGGCTACTCAGATAGGGTCAGGCCTGGTAGGGGTGATTTATATTCTTGATGAGCCTACTATTGGTTTACACCAGAGAGATAATAAGAGACTTCTGGATACCTTGAAAGGTCTGCGTGATATGGGCAATACTATTATTGTGGTAGAGCACGATAGATCTACTATAGAAGCAGCGGATCATATTATTGATTTAGGACCAGGAGCAGGAGAGCATGGGGGAGAGGTGGTGGTGAGTGGCTCCTTGCAAGATGTTATTGACTGCGAAGCTAGTTTGACTGGAAAATATCTCAAAAATGAACTGAAGATATCTATTCCTACTATTCGTCGCCAACCAAGAGATAATCAATATCTTGAGATTATCGGAGCAGAAGAACATAATCTAAAGAAAATAAATGTTAAGTTTCCCCTGGGGACATTTATCTGTATTACCGGCGTTTCAGGTTCTGGTAAGAGTACCCTGGTAGAGGAGACCCTATACAGAGCACTGGCACGTCATTTCTACAAAAGTAGGATGAAACCAGGAAAATACGAAAAGATGGAGGGTATACATTTTATTGACAAGGTAATAGTGATTGACCAGTCTCCTATTGGACGAACTCCTCGTTCTAACCCGGCTACCTATACCGGTCTTTTCACTCCTATCAGGCAACTTTTCTCTCAGATAGAAGAAGCTAGAATGAGAGGGTATCAACTGGGTAGATTTAGTTTTAATGTAAGAAGGGGCAGATGTCAGCGATGCAAGGGAGAGGGAATGATAAAGATTGAAATGCAATTTCTTCCCGATGTCTATGTCCCCTGTGATGTCTGTAAGGGAAAGCGTTATAGCAAGGAAACCCTTCAGATAAAGTATAAGGGCAAGAATATTGCTGATGTTCTCGACCTGACGGTAGAAGAGGCTTTAAAATTTTTCCGTAACATTCCTCAAGTGAGAAGAAAGTTAGAGACCTTGAATGATGTGGGATTAGGATATGTCCATCTGGGGCAACCCGCTACTACTCTGTCTGGTGGAGAGGCGCAGAGGGTAAAGCTTTCCCGGGAGCTTTCCAAACTTGGCACAGGAAAGACTTTATATATATTAGATGAACCTACTACTGGTCTTCATTTTGCTGATATAGATAAGCTTTTAGGTGTTTTAAACCGATTGGTCGATAAAGAGAATACCATTCTGGTTATTGAGCATAATCCTGATGTGATTAAAGTGGCTGATTATATTATTGATTTAGGTCCAGAGGGGGGAGAAGAAGGAGGGGAGCTGGTTGCCTGTGGTCCTCCCGAGGAGATTGTTAGAAACAAACGTTCTTATACCGGGGAAATCTTAAAGAAATTTTTATAGAATGTGAGTAATGGACGACTTTTCCTGACAAACGCGAAATGTCGTGACCGTCATTGCGAACAG
>JAUWRE010000146.1 GCA_030610725.1 Candidatus Aerophobota bacterium
ACTTGACAAAATTCTGAAATGTAGTAAACTCTTAATAGTTATAGAGATATGAAAATACTAAAGCCTCACCTGCTTGAGGCGAAATAAGCCCTGCTACGGCAGGGCTTTCTTTTTGCAGAATTAGATTCTAACTTATAATCTCATAATATCAGGTTTTATGTTTCTCAAATAAATGAACTGATTTGCTGCTTTCTTAACCAAGCTAGATAATCTATCCTTCCCTGCCATAACTATTACCGTTTTATGTTTGCCTTTTAAATATCTTATTAATTTAACAAAATCTCCATCCCCGCTGCATAATATACAAACCTCATAATCATCAAGATTGTCTACAGTATCTATTGTAAGCTCAACATCAAAATTACATTTATGCTTATACTTTTTTTCTTTGGCATCATATATCCTATTGACAAGCTTTTTTCTTATTGTAAATCCTTTTTCCTCTAAAGATTTAAACTCTTGGTTTTTCTCTTGTCTCATATTCACGAAATCTTCCAAAGAAGACGCTGGGTATAAATCGAAGAATACAATCTTAGAAGGTACTCCTTCGTAGAAATAAATTTTGTTAATATCATACATTAAACTCAAAAATATCTTAAATTTTCCCCAGTCGATACTCCACTTATACTTCTCTAAATAATAATGATAGTTTCTGTAATCAATAAAAACGTTTGCTCTGGATTTATTTTTCCGACCAATAATTCTCTCTTCCTCTAAACTCTCTTTAGTAGTTTTGTTTCTCATATATTTCTTTAATTAAGGTAAGCTCGGTTTTATTTACCTTTCTTTTCATCATCTAGCTCCAATCTTTCAGATATTATTTTCTCAAAGCCCCTCTGGGTAGGCCTATAATATTTCCTATTCTCTAATTCTTCCGGTAAAAACGTCTGTTCTACTTTAGCTTGAGGAAAGCTATGAGGATACTTATAGTCCTTGCCATAACCCAGTTCTTTCATTAAAGGAGTAACTGGATTCCGAAGATGTAAAGGTACCGGTAGATTTAATGTCTTTTTTACATCTTCTTTGGCCGTTAGAAGACCTGCATAAGAAGCGTTAGATTTAGGAGCAGAGGCAAGGTAAGTAGCTGCTTGAGCTAGATTAATTTGAGCCTCGGGCAGGCCTACAAACTCCACTGCCTGGGCAGCAGCAGTAGCTATTGATAAAGCCTGAGGATCAGCATTTCCCACATCCTCTGAGGCAAAAATAACCATCCTTCTGGCAATGAAACGGGGATCTTCACCGGCTTCAATCATCCGGGCAAGCCAGTACAAAGCTGCATCTGGGTCAGAGCCCCTCATAGACTTAATAAAGGCAGAAATAACATTATAGTGTTCCTCGCCGGCTTTATCGTACAAAAGGGCTCTACTCTGCAGAACTTCCCTGGCTGTTTTAATATCAATATGACGTATGCCTTTGTCATCTGACTTACTGGTTTCAGCAGCTATCTCTAGAGCATTTAAAACTACCCTGGCATCCCCGTTGCAAGTATCAATAACCAGATGCAAGGCTTCCGAGTCGAGCTCTACCTTATATCGGCCCAATCCCCTTTCTTTGTTCTTTATTGCCCGAGCTAGAATCTTCTTGAGCTCGTGGGAAGTTAATCTTTTCAAAACAAAGATTTTCACTCGCGAAAGAAGTGGCCCGATAATCTCAAAAGAAGGGTTCTCAGTGGTAGCACCAATCAAAAGAATAGTCCCGTCCTCAACATGAGGCAGGAAGGCATCCTGTTGGGCCTTGTTGAACCTGTGGATTTCATCAATGAAAAGAATAGTCTTCTGATTATAGACTTTTAGCCTGACTCTTGCTTCTTTTACTACTTTCCTGACCTCGGCTACCCCAGAGGTAACAGCAGAGAACTGAACAAAGTGTGAACGGACAAGATGAGCAACGATACGAGCCAGAGTTGTCTTTCCTGAGCCAGGAGGTCCCCACAAAATCATAGAAACAAGTTTATCCTCCTCTAGCATCTTCCGTAATATTTTACCCTTTCCTATAATATGCTCCTGCCCTACAAACTCATCCAATGTTTCTGGTCGAATTCGATCAGCCAGAGGAGCCTGCTTCTTTGCTTTATCTATTTTTTTTTGGTAAAATAAATTCTCTTCCATTATTTTCTTGATATAGAGATTTCTGTTAGGATGATTTTTTTATACGCTACCCGCTATATGCTAAGTACTACAATTATCCGACTCTCTTTCTCGCTGCTATTATATCACAAATTTCCTCTTTGAAAAGTCTCAGCTTCTTATCACTTACCACTTGATAATCATTCTATTTTCTGCTAGAATATAATATGCCTTAATTTCATCTCTGTTTGGTTAACGAATCAATAAGTTAGCTCATAGCAATCTAGCTCATAGCTGATAGGAAAACCAAAATTCAAAACAAAGTTCAAGATAGCTCTAGCTATAAGTATTAAAAAATAAAAGTAGAAGGAAAAGGGGGTTGGAAATGATTTTGAAATCAGGAGAGGAAAAAAGAAGAGAGGATAAGGCTATGATCCAGGAGTTTAAGTGGGGAGGGCATTCCGAAGAATCCTTACAGGGAAAGGGAAATATTTTTTTGACCACTCAAAGACTGGTTCTGGAAAAGGAAGTGGAAGGTAAAACAGTAACCGCATTTGAGTTTGCCCTGAAAGCAGTTGACGAAGTTAGGGTAAAGGGGTTTATAGGTAAGGTTCTATTACTAAAAGTTGTCCTTAAAAAAATAGACTCAACTATCAAGGGAATAAACTTTTCTGGTAAAAAAGGATTTGCTAATCTGAAGATTAAAGTAGATGACCCAAAGGCATATGCTGATGAAATAAGTTTTAGAAGCAGAAAAACATAAAACAAGACAAAGGGGAAAAGGAATGGACATCTGAATGGTTAGAGAGATAACAATTACACCAGATTTTAGGCCAGGATTCGTTGAAGTAGGAGGTAAAATTCCTAAATTTCAATATCAAAAATCCTTAAAGCAAGAATTAAAGGAGGGAAATCTCACTCGAGAGATGTGTCTGGACTTTCTTAAATGTATGCTACTAATTAGAAATCTAGAGGAAATGATCCGGGAACTTAATGAAAATAAAGGTAGATACGGACCCGTTAAATATCTATACAGTGGAGCCACCCATATCTCTATCGGTCAGGAGGCTATTCCTACTGGGGCTATAGCTGCCATTTCACTAAGTGATTATATCACCAGTAGCCATCGAGGACATGGAGACGGTTTGGCTAAAGGTTATTTCGCTCTTAAACAAATGAGTGACACTGATTTAGCTAAACTCATTAAAAGAGAAGAGAAAATTAGCCGCTATTTGGAAATCTCTGTAAATAATAAAAACCATGAGGAATTATTAGAAGATGCACTGAAAATATACCTTTACAAAATCATAGCTGAATTGTTTGGCAAGGAGGAAGGCTGCTGTAAAGGAAGGGGCGGGGGAATGCATATAGCTGACTTTAGTAAGGGCCACCTGGGAGCAAATGCTATTGTGGGAGGAAGTCTGGCTATGGCTGTGGGAGCTGCTATCGCCTCAAGAAACCTTCAGGACAAAAGAGTAGTAATATGCTTAGCTGGAGATGGTGCTTTCAATAATGGCATTGCTCACGAGGCGATGAATATGGCTACTATGGCTCAATTCACCAATGGTTTGATGAGCAAAGAATTCGGGGTTCCTGCTATCTTTGCCATTATTAACAACCAATACGGAATGTCAGGACAGCAGCGAGGTGAAGTGACAGGAATAGATTTTCTTGCTGAAAGAGTGTTCGGTTATGATAAAGAAGGAATGCACGCTGAAATCGTTAACGGTATGGATGTATTGGCTGTTATGGATGCAACTAGAAAAGCTGTAAAACGGGCAAGAGAAGGTAAGGGGCCCATACTTCTGGAATTTTGGTGCTCACGCTATAAGGGGCATTCATTGAGCGACCGGCTGGACAAGGAGGAAGATGAAACCTATCGCACTATAAAAGAGTTAGAG
>JAUWRE010000086.1 GCA_030610725.1 Candidatus Aerophobota bacterium
GTTACCATTCCCGTTCTACGAATAAAATCTACCATTTGCTTTTTAATTATGTATTCCCCAGGAGTAGCCATTATAGGAACGGTATCTGTCCCTATCTCACCACCTGCAGCTAAATGTCTAATAGCATCAATAAAAGTTTTAACTAATCCACCCCTCATCATGGGAACTAAAGTTACGCCTGCAGCTGCTTCTTCTTGACTCAGCTGGTGCTGGGACCTAAATCCAATAGTTTCTCCTTCAGCATTAACAACTTTATACATTTTCTTTTTAGCTTCTGCAGCAGCAAGTTTTGCTGCAGCTACAGCCGTCTCACCATAAGCAGATTTTAATTTATTTAAGTTGGCTGCTTCTTCATTTCGTTTCTTAATTAACTCGTCAATTGCCTCTCCCGCTTCCTTGCGTCTCTCAATGGCCTCATTTATACTGGCTATCTCTTTCTCTGACCGGGCAATAGCAAGTTCCAAAATTGAAGCTTTTTCCTTATCATAAACTTCTTTGAATTTCTCAATTGCAGCAGCTCGCTCCTCTGCCGACAACATGGCTGCTTTTGCTGCCTCAATACGTACATCCCGTTCCCTTTCTAAATCACGAATCCTAACCTCTGTTGCAGTATGTTCCAATTCAAATAATTTATCTTCAACTTCCTGAATATTTCTTAAATGCTCTTCTCTCTCTGAAGATTCTGCAACAATATGCTGGAGCATAACCTGCCGATATTCATCGATCTGCTCCATCGTCATTAAGTTAGTATCCATATTAGCAAGTAAGGCCACACACTCCCGGTCCAGGTCATCTATTTTTTGCTGGGTTGCCGTTCGATCAATATCAGACATTCGTTGCCGCAAAGCCATGTACCCTTCCTGTTGTTCAGAAAGTTCCTTACCACTCAAGATTGCATTTAAAATAGCCCCATCAAGCTCCTCGAAAGTTGGAATAGTCTCCTCCCTTAACAGGCGATTGCCCTCGGATATTATTTCATAATACTCTTGATGAGCTTTCGCCAGATCGCTCGTTGACTGTCTTACCCTTTCCTGCTCCTCCCTCACTCTTTCCAGAACGCCTGGGGCTAATTTATGGTTTTCAATCCAATATTTCATTTCCTCAGCGGTTAAATTGTAGGCTTTCTGTAATTTCTCATTCGCTTTAATTTGAGCTTCTGTGGCTCTTATTTCTGCCTCCTTAATTCGTTTACCCTCTTGCCAAGCCTTCTTCCATTCTTTACCGATGTACAGACCCACAGCAGTTAAACCAGCAAGAACCAGTAGCAATCCACCAGAACTTATCCCGAGACTAACTGCCAGGGCAGCAAACCCATCTGACATAAGCCCTATAAAACCAATAATTTTAGGCAAAGCAATTACCAAACCAGGAAGTGACATCAAAAATAAACCAATAGGAACTAAAGCCATTCCCACGCCCCCACCAAGCATAGTTAAAGAAGCAGCTAATTCTTCATTTTTTGTAATCCATTCTCCCATACTTTTAACAGTTTCAATCATTCTCCTTTGAATAACATCCATCATAGGGTCAATAGCTTTTCCCAAAAGAGCTATCAAATTCTCTGTTACAGCTTTCTGCTCCTTGTTAAAAGCGTCACCCGTCGTAGTCCAATCCTGAAAAGCCTTATCTGCCATACCAGCTTTATCCGCGACAGAAACTATAGTATCTGATAATAATGTCATATCCCCAGCCATCAATTTAGAGACGCCTAAAATAGCTTGCTTTCTACCAAACAATTCACCTAATGCCTCTGAATTACCTCCAGTAGCCTCTTCAATTTTCCTTAAAACTTCTACCAACCCTAATTCCTCAATAGCTAACTCCGCCGTCTGAAACCCCATTCCTTTAATTACTGCTGACATTGCCTCAGTGGGTTTCATTAACCCTGTTAGAACACCTTCGTATTCGGTAGCTGCCTCCGCGGTGCTTCCAGCAGTCTTTGATATAACGGCCATTGATGCACCCATCTCGTCTTGAGAAATCTTTAACTGAGCAGACATTGTAGCCAATCCACCAATAACAGGTATTAATTCTCCAACAGTTGTCTGCCCTTCTTTTTCAATAGCAAACATTAGATCAGCAGCTTCAGAAACAGTCTTAATTCTTCCCTCATAACCAGCCATTACTTTTGTAAGACCTTTAACAACTTCCGATTGATTCATGTGGGCAGCAGCAGCTGTTTGAGACGAAACTGTTAAAGTATTAACTGCTTCCACGGGATCCTTAATTCCAGCTGAAACAATCTGGTAATAACCTCTCGTTAAATCAGTCAAACTACCCAAAATGGGGGGAAGAGCCTTCATCCGGGTTTCTATGCTTTCTATTGATTCATCAGTAATTTTGCCCATGTCCACAAGAGCTGTTTCGTAAGTGTCCCAAGCATCACCCATCTTTTTAATTGCATAAGTAACCACACCACCAGCAACCGTTGCAATCATACCAGTTTTCTTAATGGTTGCAGCATTATCAGTGACCTTTTTGCTAAACTTATCAAAAGAGCGCCCCATTGCTGTGGACGCTCTTTCCGCCTGAGTCTGTATTGCCTTTAAATCCTGTAAGGCCTTATCTTTATTTATGGCAACTGTTCCCATTAGTTTAAAAATTTCCATTGCCATTCTCTATCAACTCCTAATGTTTCTTATCCATTTCCACTATTCTTTCGGCTATCTGTAAGGCTTTCTTTTTCATTGATTCTAGATCTTCAGCTTTCGCCTCTCCCTCAGCCAGACCTAAACCTCTTAGCCATTCTTGAAAAGTCATCCTATGTTCTCTAATTGCAATCGGTTGCAATAGATATATCAGCCATCCCAGATAGGCCTGTTCTTGCATTCTCATTTTGAGCTCTTCTACTTTTTGGCTAGAAGCAACTCTAACTAATTGCATAAACCGGGCATAGGGTATATTGTATTTTATTTCTTCATCAGTCCAGCCATACCGTTCTTGGATGAGGTCGAGGTTTTTTTCAAAAACTCCTTCAATATCGGCATCTCCAGTAACCCGGCTAATTTGGTAAAAAAAGCCTTCACATCTATATGCTCAACTAAAGCCTTGATTATATCTACTTCAGCTCCCATAGGAAATATTTCAGGATTCCTTATCTCCTCGTTTTTGACCCCGAGTACATCCGCAAATAGACTTAAGATTTGTTGGTCTGCGTAGGGAAATCCGACAATCAATAATCCAATCGCAGCCTCCGGAGTCATCTCTAAGCTACTGATTTCTTTTCCTATCCCGGCTGCACCAATAGCTATAATTCGGGCCAGCTTAAAAGTATCGGCCATTCCCAGGCGTCGCATCTTATATTCTTTGCCTTTGATAGTAACAATAGGTGTGTCTCCGATAAGTGGTTCTATTTCCTTTTCAAACGTCCTCTTATCTTTTTTTTCTTCAACCATTACCAATCTCCTTAGTTAATTTTTAAATTAAGACTACGCCCGCGGATATCGTATATCCCAGGGTTCAGTATCTGGGTCAGCGGGGTCATAATGACCCGTAAACACTATTGCGGGCACCGCTTCATCCCTGGGTGCCGTTGCTAATGAGAACCCCGTATCTGCTAAAGCATTCTTAACTATGCAAATTACATCCTGAGCTTTTCCAGAAATAGTTCCCACCAGAGCCACATTATCGATGTAATCTGAATCCTCTATATCCCCTCCGGTAATAGTATCGTGAGTTGCCGGGTCTCCGGTCTCATAAGTGTAGCTGACAGTTACCACTTCATCCGTTGTAGGAACATCTTCCAGATTAAAAGTAATTTTCCCAGTTGTATTATTGATGGTATAGTCACCTGAAAACTGGACAAATTCCAGAGTATCAATCCATATCTCATCGGCCGCTGTCGGGGCAGAAGCACAATCAATGGTAATTGTGGCGTCTGTTCCAACTGCTGTAAAATCAAATACAAACAATTTAAAAGTAGCATCTAAGCCCGTTAAAACTTTACTCTGTCCATCACATTTTATAGTTACATCTCCACCATTCCAGGCAGTGCCTTGTTTAGCATAGATTGTGATTCTATACTTCTCCCCTGCTTCTAAATAAGTTAAGACGGCTCCTAAAGCATCGTCTAATTTTAAAAGATTAGTTGAAGGAGTACCTACTACATATTTACCGCCATTGCCATCCTGTCCACCAGTTTCACTAGTCAAAGTCCCACCAGTCAGAGCATCCCAGTTACCGATACCAGTCTCAAACTCCTTATTCTCTGCTGCTTTACTGCCAACAAACAATGAAGCACTTTTTTCGCCTCTAGTTTTGAAAACTCCATCGATATAAACCTTCTCTGATTTTGCCACTACCGGATAGTGAGCTACGGTAAAATCGTCAATTGCTACAGATCCCACTCCTAAATATTCGGCATCTACCACTGCTGTTGCTTTAGTTTCTGCTGAATTCGCGCCTGCAATAGCCTTTAGTAAATTATCGAGAGATAACTCAATCAAGTTACAAGTTATCTGTGGACGACAAACTGTTCTTCTTCTTAATCCCTTTACCGAACCTCTAACACCGTCGACTTCGATATCCCTGATCTCTCTATTCAAATTGAATTCATTTCCACCACGAGTAGCACCCAATAATCTTTCACCTGGCAGTCCATAATTTAGATAGACCGCTCCGGCATCGACAAAAATTCTACCCGGAGTATCGGCATTTAAACCACTCTTGATTGTCATTTTTTATCACCTCGTTTCTTTTTTTTCTAAACATTTATATTTATATTTGATTTCCTGATATATTTCACGGTATATAAAATAACTAAATGTTGAATAAATTCCTCCTCTTCTTCAATCATGTCACTGCTATCGAAAAATATTCTCACCCCTTTCGCTTCTTCTCCCGAGAGAGTAAATTCATGAAGGTCCATTAGCCAGATTAGTCTGTTCCTCATTTTGTTAATTCGGGTCATTAAATTGCTTTTATCCCATAGATGGGTCTCCAGGGTCCCCGTTCCTAATAAAGGCATTAAGGGATCCACAAAAGGCCTGATTCCAAAAGTGATATAAGGGAATATATCCGATCTTAGGGCTCGTCCAACTCTGATATTCTTGTTTCCCATTATTCCCACTAAATTACCAGGTAGAGTCTCGTCAGCTCTTAGGTAATCGAATATTCCTTTATTTATCGCTGCGATTACATCCATTTAAAACCACTCTTCCTCAAGAAACTTCTTAATCATCTCTCTGGAATTTTCTAAAGTTACTCCTAACCAGGGTCGGGCAGCCATGTTTTCTGTTCCAAATTCTAATGCCTTCCCATATTCTCCGATATCTCCACCCGTGCCTACATGCATCAAAAAGATATTTCCCGCTTCGGTTACTATAAAAAAAATCGATCCGTGTAGCCCACCATGCCAAATAACCGGTGGTTTCCCAGGGGTACTGGCTATGTGAACTCTGCCTCTTGGAGTTACATATTTTTTTCCAGTCCCTAATTGAGATATTACCTCTCTAATCTCTCTGACTAAAAGCTCTCCTAAATCATTGAGACGATCATTAGAAACCCGGTTTATAGCATCTGA
>JAUWRE010000159.1 GCA_030610725.1 Candidatus Aerophobota bacterium
TAGCGGATAGTTCTTTATAGTTCATCGGCAAAAAAACAAACCAGTTGTCTAACGGGTTAATGGGTCAATGAACTACGAACAATGAACATAAAAAAGGGGAGAAGCAATGATCAGAACTCAGAACCTTCTTAAGAAATATAATGAGTTCAAAGCAGTAGATAATCTGAGCCTTGAAGTTAAAGAAGGAGAAATTTATGGATTCTTAGGACCCAATGGAGCGGGTAAAACTACTACTATTTTGATGCTTCTGGGCATACTAAAACCAACTCAAGGTGAAGTCTATCTTTTTGGTCAGAATATAACTAAAGATTTTCTCAGCATCAAGAAAAAGATGGGAGTCGTTTCTGAAAAACAATACTTATATAAAGAAATGACTGCTGGTGAATACCTTAACTTCTTTGCTGACCTTTATGGAGTAAAGAATAGAAAGAAAAAAATTGACCAACTTCTGGAAGCGGTGAATCTCCTGGATGTAAGAAACAGAAAATTGGGAGCTTTTTCCCGCGGTATGCAGCAAAAGCTTGGTTTCGCCAGGGCGCTTCTGCACGACCCCCAGCTTTTACTCCTGGATGAGCCGGTTTCCGGGCTAGACCCTACAGGAATAAAGCAGATAAGAGACCTTATAGAGCAAGAAAACAAAAAAGGGAAAACTATATTTATTTCCTCCCATCTACTTTCTGAAGTAGAAAGACTATGTGGAAAAGTAGGCATTATAAACAAGGGAAGACTCCTGGCAGAAGATACTATGGATAATTTAAGAAAGAGATTAACTGATGTAGTAGAACTGGAGATAGAACTTACTGAGGCTAAGAAAGAGATTATAGATACCCTGGCTGCCTTTGATTTCATCAAGGGACTAAAGAGAGAGGAAAATCTTCTGACTATTAAAGTAAAAGCAGATAAAGACCATCGAGCCCAAATCTCAGAAGCCATTTCTCAGCAGGGAGGAGTTGTCCTGGCTATAAAAAAGAAAGAAATGAGCCTGGAAGAAGCATTTATAACTATTACTGAAAAAAATATCTCCTTACTAACAGAGAAAGAGAAGGAGGCAGCAGAATGAAAAAATCCATTGTATATCCTGGTATAATAATAGTTGTTGTTATAGTGGTTTTGCTGGCAGTGCTAATTCCTCGCTGGACAGGAGGGAAGTATGGGGAGGTTAGAGGAGGAGCAGTGGATACTCTGAGTGGTGACCCCGTCTGGAAAATCAGAATTGTAGTTAACGGCAAATCTACCCTCAAATATAGATATCCCACCAAGACTTATTATCTAACTGGCATTGAACCTGGCTCTTATACCCTGAAGGCTGTTGCTCCTAACTACTATGATTTCAGCAAAGATATCCAGGTGAAAAGAGGCGAGAATATAGTAGACATATCTATGAAAGGTAAGGAAATCCCAGACCTGCAAAGCATAATTGTTTTCAGTGAGTCTCTGGAGAATGGAATTCAACTAGAGATAAGACTTGTCAACAGCAAAGGAGAAGGAATAACAGAGTTCCCTGCTCTATCTTTGGAGCTAGAAGGAACACTGTGGGCCAGGATAGGAACTGAAGAAGAATATGTCAAGGGCAGGAAGATACTGGAAGGACCAATTGAGCTTTTCTGGGATTCAGGGGCTTTTCTAGCTAGAAATAAGGCTATTATTCCCTGGGAGAAGATAAAGATAGACCGGGAAACCGAGAAACTGGGAATCCTGGAGCTCACCCTCCACACTCCTCAGGGAGATTTTAGTGATACAATAGATGATGTACAACTCTACAAGGAATAGGAGAAATAGAATGGCTCAAAAAGGATTTTCTTTATCTATCCAAACAATAAAGGCACTAAGCAAGAGAGATTTGCATTCAACTCTACGCAGTTGGGGGATTTATATAGTAGCGTTCCTTTCCTTTATCGCTTCCTCTTTCATTCTTAAGAACTATCTCGATAGCATCCAGACAGATAACATTTTAATCTCAGCAGACCCTCTAAACTATCCACTCTTTGTCTCCGTAATCATCATCTCCTTTTACCTGGCTATTCTCTCCGCTATTTCCATATCGCGAGAAAAGGACCAGGGAACGCTGGAAGTCCTTTTCTATGGACCGGTAAGCTCCTTCACTTATATTCTAGGAAAGTATATCAAGGATATACTCACATACTTGGTAATGGTCGTTTTCTTTCTTGTTTATTTCTGGGGAGTATCACTCCTTACTAACCTCGGCTTCTCTTATGGGCTGCTCAAGACTATCCTGGTTTCTATATTCTCAGTTTCCTGTATTATTAGTTTTGGACTATTCATATCCTGCCTAACTGGAAAGATGAGAAACTCCATTATCTGGCTAGTAGGAATACTGGCTCTTTTCTTAGCCATTCAAATTGGTCAGACTATACTCCTTGGCATGCCTGAAGAGAATATGTCTCCTGTTCTAACCTATTTAGGAGATACTCTTTCTGTAGTTTCTCAAGGAATAAACTGGATTTCTCCTTTTTCCTATCTCACTAGAGGAATAGACTCTGTTCACTTGGGCAACACTCTTCTCTACGGGCTCAATATACTCTACTCTCTGGCCTATTCTGCTATCTTGCTTTTGCTTTCTATGTTCATCCTTAAAAAAAAGGGGGTAAAGGGATGAGAAAACTCACTATATTCTTGACGGTAACTATAGGGTGGATTTTTTGCCTGGCTGCCTTAAGCCTGGCTCAGGCACCTATATTAAGAGAACAGTTGGTCTATGGTTTGAATGTCTTTAATGGCAAGGGTTACGGGGGAGGATTTGCCCCCTACACTGAAGATACTATCTATCTTATCGCTGATAAAGACAATACTATCTCTGGCAATATAACCCTGGTCTATTTCTGGCCTATCACTGGAAAATATGTGGCTGGCTTTCAAGCTTTGAATGAGAAAGTACAGGGAACACTGGAGATATTACAAGGAGGAGAGGTAATCAAAGCCCTGAAAAAAGAAGATAACTCTCTTTATTATCCGGAAGGATACTGGGGGGAGAGTGCCATCTTTTATCAAGGTGAAGAAGCTCACGCCTATTTTGAGAAATTCACCCAGGCCATTGAAGAGTATTATAAGCAAATCAGTGAGTTCTATACAGCACAGACAGAATACCGAAAGAATATCGATGAGTTTCTTAATAAAATAAAGGAAAGAAGAGATAAGGGAGAGGAGTTTACCGTAGAGGAGATTGAAAAAAGCATACCCCGGGAACCGAAACAACCCGCACCACCTATATTCTATGTCACTGCACCCAAAAAAGATTATATCATTAATTTGCCTCTTGGCCGTTACGAAATAAGAATAAGAGCAGAAGATGGGACTATTGTCCAGGATAGTGAGAAGGAGCTTGTTACTTTTACCTCCAGAAGAACAGGGGGAACAGGATATGAGATTATTCCCGGAAATAGGTGGACAAGGAGAGAAGCCTGCGATGACCCCAGCTGGTTAATTTATGCCGCGGGCAAGAATACTCTTTACTTCAGTCCCTTTATCCAGGATGAATATAATGAACTTTACTATAATAAATTGCTGGATCCCCAGAACCCGGGAAGAGAGGAAAAATGGAGATGGGTTCATATTCAGGCTATTAAAGACGTAACCCTCCTCTTCTCAAAGGGAAAAGAGACTCTCCAGAGAATAGTAAGAGTTCCTTATTATGTGGAGCA
>JAUWRE010000075.1 GCA_030610725.1 Candidatus Aerophobota bacterium
AATTAAACACTCAAATCTAAGTCAGAGAATATACGAAATCCTTAAAGACCAAATCATTAATGAAGAATTAGGGCCTGGTGAACGATTACTGGATGATAAGCTAGCTTCTTCCTTTGGAGTAAGTCGAACGCCAGTAAGAGAAGCCTTAACCAGATTAACTAGTGAGGGCCTGGTAGAGATTACTCCTCGCAGCGGAGTGTATGTAAAGAAATTAACCAAGAAAGACGTCGAAGAGATTTATAAAATCAGGAAAGTTTTGGAGGGTTTGGCTGCTAGGGAAGCAACTCCTATCATTGACGATAATAAACTGGGGCAACTCAATCTTCTTCTTAAGAAGGCGAAACGTTCTCTAAATAGCAATGACTGTCAACCTTACATAGATTTTGACGTTGCACTACATGACTCAATTCTGAAGAATTGTCAGAGTAGCAGATTGTACAGTATTATCACCAATCTTAACAGCCTCATTCACGTATTCAGAGTACGGGTAGCAAGAAATAAGGAGAAAGCAAGGCAAGCTCTAAATGAACATGAGGCTATCTTAAATGCCATAAAGGCAAGAGATCCAAAAAAAGCTGAAAAAGTAATGATGGAACATATTGAAAAGTCTAAAGAATATATCTTCACTAACTTCGGATTTTTGAAGTAATTCACTTTAGCTCTCTTCTTAGACTATATAAAACCTACTCGAGAGAAAATTTATACAGCCAGGGAAGCTTTGAATTTCACTAAGAAAACGATATTATGAAAGCAATTGTAAAATACAAAAAAGGTGATGGTTTTGTTGAGCTAGGAGAAGTTACGAGGCCAGTAATTGATAGTGAAGAAGTTCTCATTGAGGTAAAGGCAGCCGGAATTTGTGGAACTGATATTCATATTCTTCATGATGAGTTCAAGTATTTTCCACCAGTAATTATGGGTCATGAATTTTCGGGAGAGATTGTTGAGGTAGGCGAGAAGGTTAAAGAATGGAAGGTAGGAGAGCGAGTAGTCGCAGAACCTCATACAGGTGCCTGCAGGGTATGCCGACTTTGCAGAACAGGAAACCATCAGATTTGTTCAAAGAAAAGGCCAATTGGATCAGGGCAAGATGGTGCCTTTGCCAAATTTATAAAAGTGCCTTCCTGGCTACTACATAGAATTCCTGAAGAGGTTTCTTTTGAAGAAGCTGCTCTTACCGAGCCTACGGCTATCTGTGTTCATTGCATCTTAGAAAAAACAGGAATAGAGACAGGTGACTTCGTAGTCATATTAGGCCCTGGGCCGATTGGGCTACTAGCTGCTCAGGTTGTTAAGAATGCAGGTACCTCTTATGTTCTTATAACTGGCACTTCCAAGGATATAAACCCTCGATTGAAGATTGCTGGTGAATTAGGCGTAGATTACATCCTTAACGTCGATAAAGAAGACCCTATTTCTAAAGTAAGAGAGCTAACTAATGGTGAAGGAGCAGATGTGGTTGTAGAAGCATCAGGCTCACCTTCAGCTATCAATCAGGCTTTTCAGATGGTAAGGCGAGGAGGACGGATTTCAGCTCTGGGAATGACAAAGGAAGAAAAAGTAGAGATACCCTGGAATATGGGGATAATGAAAGGAATTCAGATAACTCTTCCTTTTAGTTCTGGCTATACCAGTTGGGAGAAGGCTTTACATCTAATCGCCTCCAAAAAGACCAATGTGAATAGCCTTATTACCCATTGTTTCCCCTTGGGAGATTGGTCAAAAGCCTTTAGTTTAGTGACGAAGGGTCAGGCGATAAAAGCACTTCTGATTCCCTAATTTGAAGCAGGAAATAAGTGGGGAATCTTCCAGAACATATTGGATAATCTGAAAATTAGTTTTTGGCAATACTTAATAACACGGAAGGAGAAAAGCATGTCTGTTAATTTTAGAAAGCCAAGAATTGGATTTGTCAATCTTATTTTATCCTTTCTTAAAGGACAAGATAAGGCAGTAGAGCTATCCAGGGGAATAGTAGATTATTTAGAAAAAGAGTTAGGCGTTGAGGTGATTGAGTTTTCCCAGCCTGTTGCCCAAAGATCTGAGGCTAAACAGGCATGGATGAGGTTTAAAGCAGAAAATGTAGATGCTGTTATCCTCTTTAATGGTACCTTCAATACTGGTGAGCTAACAGCAGAAATTATTAGGAACCTGGATTGTCCTTTCGCTTTGTGGGGATTGGGGGAGCTGGCACTGGAAACCAGGGACTTTTCAGGGTCAATGGTAGCGGTAATGGCAGCCGGGACTATTTTTAAGAATTTTGACAAAGAATTTACATTTATATACGGCACTATAAAGGAAGAAGAGGCAAAAAAGAGAGTTGGTCTTTTTGTAAACACAATTAGAGCTATTGCTTATTTAAAGGAAGCTACGGTTGCGGTTATCGGAATGAGACCCGACGGTTTTCAAATCTCTAGTGCTGATGAGTTAGCGATTAAAAAAATATTGGGAACTGAAATTATCAATGTTTCTACCTATACCTTTAGCAAAATAGTGAAGGGTATAAGTGAAAAAGATGTAGATTCTGATATAGAGATTCAAAAAGAGATTTTTGATGTCAATCCCAATGACTTACCTGGTGTTAGAGGTATCAGCAGGATGTACCTGGCGCTAAAGAAAATGGTTAAGGAGAAAAACATCCAGGCTTATGCTCCAGAGTGCTGGCCAGAGTTTAGAGATGTAGACGAAACTCCCTTTTGTCCGGCAAACTCCCGTATGACTGTCCAAGGAGTTATGGCTTCCTGCGAATGTGATATAGACGGTGCCTTAACTATGATGTTAGGATATGCTCTTACAGGAAATTCTGTATTCTTTGCTGATTTTGTGAATTTTATCCAGGATAATAACACTGTTTTGTTCTGGCATTGTGGCAATGCACCTCATGACTTAGCTACCTCAAAGCCGGTCTGTCAGAGAATATTCGGTGGTTTATCAACAAGCTGCGTTTTAAAGAGCGGAGTTGTAACTGTCTATAGATTAAACTCCATTAAAGGTCAATTTATGCTACATGTGGGGAGAGGAAATGCTATTGAAGCAGAGCCTGTGTTAAAAGGGAGCAATATATCTGTGAGGGTGAGGGGTGGAAACAGGGAATTTGTTGAATCCTTATTAGAAAATGGTATTCCTCATCACAACGCTATCGTCTATGGAGATATTGCTGAAGAGTTGAAAGAGTTTGCCAAGTTAATGGGAATTCCCATTGTGATTTGTTCTTGATAAAGCAGGTTCGGCCTTTTTATTTTTGTAGGTAAAAAAATGTTGATAAGCATAATATAAAAGGATAAAGGGAGGTTTTCCAATGCAAAAGTTTAAATTTCTTATAAATAATGAGTGGGTTGATGCTTCAAGCGGTAAAACATATCAAGTTCTCGATCCTTCCAAAAACGAGCCTATTGCAGAGGTTGCTTTAGCTGATAAAGAAGATGTTGATCGGGCTGTCAAGGCGGCAAGAGAGGCTTTCAATAAGGGGGTTTGGTCTGAACTCGATGGGGATGAAAGGGCTGAGTATATGCTAAAGGCTGCTGAGTTGATGAGAAAAAGAACTAAAGAATTAGCAAAGTGGGAGACACTTGAGTGTGGGAAACCTATTAGTGAATCAGAAGATATAGACATGCCCTATTCAATTAGAGCTATGGAATACTTTGCTAACCAGGCAAGAGAAATCAAAGGAGAAGTCATACCTATCCCTGGTGGCTATGCTTTCGATTATGTAACCTATGAACCTTATGGCGTAGTTGGATCTATAGTCCCCTGGAATTTTCCCCTACATCTGGCAACCAGAACATTATGTCCTGCAGTTGCCACCGGGAATAGTGTTGTTTTAAAACCTTCTTCTTTCACTCCCATCACCGCGATTCTTCTGGGAGAAATAATCCTAGAGGCTGGTTTCCCACCAGGTGTGGTTAACATAATTTCTGGGCCAGGAGATACTGCTGGTAATGCCATGTTATCTCATCCGGATATTAATATGATATCATTTACCGGATCATTAGAAGTTGGGCGAAAGGTTCTTGAGGCATCAGCTAAACCAAGAATAAAAAAAGTAATTCTTGAGTTAGGAGGAAAGGGACCTTTCATAGCAGAAGCTGACTGTAATATTGATGGTGCTGTTAATTCATTAATTGTAGGTTTTTGCCTGGAGCAGGGCGAAGTTTGTTGTGCTTCAACGCGGCTGTTTTTACATGAGAAAATCTACAAGGAATTTATGGAAAAGCTAGTTGCCAGAGCAAAAAGCTTAAAACTGGGTGAGACTATGGACCCCACCACTCAAATGGGAGCATTAATAAGCAGAACCCAGCTAGAAAAGGTAGACGGTTGTGTCAAGGAAGCAATCAGAGATGGGGCAAAACTGGTATGTGGGGGTGAAAAGCTCAATGTATCTCCTTTTAATAAAGGTAATTACTATAAACCAACCATTCTGGAAAATGTGACCAATGATATGAGATGTGCCCAAGAGGAGATCTTTGGCCCAGTCTTGGTGGTGATAAGGTATAAAGAACTTGAAGAAGCTATCAAACAGGCAAACGATACAGTTTATGGTTTGGCAGCTACCATTTGGAGCGAGAATATAAAAACACTCTACTGGGCAGCTAAAAAATTGGATGCCGGTACAGTATGGATGAATACAAATGTGATGTCCAAAATTGAGGCTCCTTATGGAGGAAACAAAGATAGTGGCTTAGGAAGAGAAGATGGAACGATAGGATTAAAAGAATATCTAAAGGTTAAAAATAACATTCTTTTTGTGGGAAAAGAATATGATAATTTCTATGATTTCAAATAAAGGGTCGGTAGGTAATGTTTATTAGTTGCCGGCAAACGTCTTATATAATAAAAGGAGAGTTATGAAAGGGTTCTACAACAAGATATTGAATATTGATTTGGTTAGAAGAAGATTCTGGATTGAAGAGATTTCCGACGATATCCTGGAAGCTGTTTTAGGAGGTAGGGGTTTGGGGGCTTACCTCTTATGGAAAAATCTGAAGAAAGATACAGTCCCATTATCTCCCGCGAATGTACTTATCTTCACCGTAGGGCCCACTACCGGAACAAAAATGATGGGTGCAAGTAGATATGGAGTATTCACTAAATCTCCTCAGACTCATTTTTTTGCTGATTCCTATTCTGGTGGTTATGTTGCACCTCAGATAAAGAGGTGCGGATATGATGCTATTATAATCAGGGAAGCCTCAGATTCCCCTTTATATCTGGAAGTCTCAGATAGAGATATAAAATTTCATTCAGCCAGGCATTTGTGGGGTAAGGATACTTATGAAACAGAGAATAAGGTCTTAAAGGAAGTTAACATACCTGGAGCACAGGCAGTGGTGATAGGACCGGCAGGTGAGAAAATGGTGGTATTTGCCTGTATAAAAAATAACCAGTGGAGGAGTGCAGGTAGATGTGGCATGGGAGCAGTAATGGGCTCAAAGAAGCTAAAAGCCATTGTCTTTCATGGAAATAAGAGTTCTTCCTTAGCAGATGAAAATTTATTAAACAAATATGTCCAATCTTTGGTTAAAAAGGGCAAAGAGGACCCGGGAGTGGCAGCTTACAGAAAATATGGAACTGCTCAGATGGTAGCTATAGTCAATAATGCAAAAGCCTGGCCTACAGAATACTGGTCCAAAGGAAGATTCAAAGACTGGCAAAAGATAAGTGCAGATTACTTAATAGATAATTTCAAAGTGAAATCTCATTCTTGCTATAGATGCTTTTTTGCCTGTGGAAAACTCACAGAAGTATTAAAAGGAAGACATAAGGGTTTAAAAATCGAAGGGCCTGAGCATGAAACTATCTATGCTTTGGGAGGATTATGCAAAATAAATGAGCTGGAAGAGATTGCCTATTTTAATGATATCTGTGATAGGGTGGGCATAGAT
>JAUWRE010000018.1 GCA_030610725.1 Candidatus Aerophobota bacterium
AAAAACGGCTTCAATATTTTTGTTGACTATGCTCACACAGAAGATGGATTGAAGAAAGTCTTACAAGCTCTGCAGGGGGTTGTTAAAGGTAACCTTATAGTGGTATTTGGCTGTGGGGGAGACAGAGACTCTCAAAAGCGACCTCTTATGGGGAAAGCTGCCTTGAAACTGGCCGATTATTCAGTAATTACCTCGGACAATCCTCGCAGTGAAGATCCAGGAGATATCGTTGCTCAGATTGAAAAGGGTATAAAGGAAGAGGGGGGTAAAAAAGGAAGGGATTATTCGATTGTAGTTGACCGGAAGGAAGCAATAAAGTTAGCTTTGGAAAAAATGCAAAAGGGAGACACCCTTCTAATTGCCGGTAAGGGGCATGAGAAAGTGCAGATTTTCAAAGATAAAGTAGTAGAATTCGATGATAGAAAAGTAATACGAAAATTGCTAGAACAGTACTAATATAGTACAATAGACCTATGTCTCAAGCAGGCCTTTCCATTAAGGAAATATTAGAAGTTACAGAGGGAAAGCTTGTATGCAAGAAAGGTTTCTCCCCCTTCTTTATTCCTTCCCGTAAAATCTCTACTGATTCGCGAAACATAGAAAAAGGGGACTTTTTCATTGCCCTGCAGGGGAGGAGATTCAATGGTCATAGGTTCATCGAAGAGGTAAGCAGAAAAGGTGCTTGTGGGGCCATTATTTCCCAGACGGTTCCTCTTCCTTCTCCTCATTTCTTTTTTATTGAAGTGGAAGACACCCTTTTTGCTTTACAGGAAATAGCTCGTTATTATCGTAAGAAGCTTTCTCTCTCTTGTGTAGGGATAACGGGTAGTAATGGAAAGACCACTGTGAAGGAGATGGTCTGGCGGATTGTCTCTTCTAAGCACTCCACCTTAAAATCGGAAGGAAATTTTAATAATCAGGTTGGAGTTCCCCTTACTTTACTTAAACTCTCTTCTTGTCATAAATGGGCGATTCTAGAGATGGGTATGAACTCAAGGGGAGAAATAGCACGTCTGGCAGAGATAATTGAGCCGAACATTGGAGTAATCACTAATATTCATCGCTCTCATATTGGTCCTTTGGGGAGCCTGGCAGAAATAAAAGAGGCTAAGGCAGAATTGATTCCCTGGTTGAATAAAAACGAGGCAAACTGTTTAGTCTTGAACAGAGATGATTATTGGACTCCTGAATTGCAAAGAAGAACTAAATGCAGAGTGATTACTTTTGCCATAGAGAATCAAGCTGATGTAGAAGCTCGTAATATAGTTAGCGGCAAGGGGCGAATAAGTTTCACTTTAATCTATAGAAAAAGCAAGCTCCCTGTTTCTATTGCCATTCCGGGACTGTATAATGTCTATAATGCTTTAGCTGCTTCGACGGTGTCTTTGGTTTTAGGTATTTCTCTTTTGGATATTGCCCGATCTCTGGCCAGTTTTAAGCTTCCTCCTATGCGTTCACAGCTCTACATCTTTAATGACTGTCAACTTATTGATGATTCTTATAATGCTAATCCAGAGTCTATGAAAGAGGCCTTGAGGCTTCTTCAGGAAAGAGGCGGGCAGCGGAAGATAGCCATTCTGGGGGATATGTTAGAATTGGGGAATAAAGCAGAGTTATATCACTATCAATTGGGTAAGCAGGCAGGAGAATCAGGCGTTGACGCTTTATTTCTCCTGGGGGAATTTTCCAAAGAGGTGAGTAGGGGAGCCAGAGAAGCAGGGACAAAGAATACTTTTTTCTTCCAGGACAGAGAAAAGCTAAAAAATGAACTCTTCTCTTATCTTAAGAGAGGAGATTCTCTCTTAGTTAAGGGTTCCAGGGGTATGAAGATGGAGGAAATTGTGGAAGATTTGAAGGAGAGATTATGTTGTATTTCTTGATTTCTTCTATTTCTGTACGAGCGGGAGCAGCCGGTTTGCTCTCCCTTGTTTTGAGCTTATGGATGCTCAAGACCTTTATCGATAAATCCAAGAGAGAAGGATGGGTTGATTATGTGCGCTCGTATGCTCCTGATAGCCATGAGATGAAGAGGGGTATCCCTACAACCGGTGGAATCTTTATTATTGCTTCTGTAGGGTTAGCTATTCTGTTTTTTGCTAATCTGAAAAGTAGATTTCTCCTTGTTTCTCTATTGGTCATTTTTTCTCTTGCTTTGGTTGGATTTCTAGATGATGCTTTAAAAGCCAGAAGGGAAAGTTCTCGCGGATTGAAAACCCGCTACAAATTGCTCATTCAATTCATTTTTGCTTCCCTGGTTGCTTTCTATCTCTATTACCAACCAGGGTTCAGCAAGTATTTGAATATTCCTTTTGCCGGCGTTAGTTTAAATCTTGGATGGTTATATATCCCTTTGATTATATCCATAATTGTCGCTACCCCCAACAGTGTTAATCTTACTGATGGACTTGATGGTTTAGCTGCTGGATGTGTATTAATTACTGGCTCAGGTTATGCTCTTCTTTCTTATCTTGCTGGTAGCGGTCTTTTTTTCCGTTACTTGAATATCAACTATGTTTCTGGAGCTGGTGAACTGATGGTTTTCTGGGGAGCTTTGCTGGGGGCAATTGTTGGTTTTCTCTGGTACAATACTTACCCAGCGCGGGTTTTTATGGGAGAAACAGGAGCCCAGGTTTTAGGAGGGGCTCTGGCCATTACAGCTATTTTGATAAAGCAAGAAGTCCTGCTTATTTTAATAGGAGGAATTTTTGTTATTGAGGCTCTTTCGGTTTTTTTGCAAGTTTTCTTTTTCCAGACAATAGGCAAGCGAATTTTCAGGATAAGTCCTCTTCATCATCACTATGAACTCAAGGGAATGGAGGAGCCTAAAGTAGTGGTTCGTTTCTGGATAATAACTGCCCTTTTAGCTTTGCTTGGGTTGAGTAGTTTGTTAGTGAATGGTCGTTGGTGAATGGTGGATAGAGATTCGTTGCTGGTTGCTTGTCGCTCGTTGCTCGAAAGGAAGAAAAGGCAATGTCATTGCGTAGCCGAAGCAATCTAACGATAGAAAATCAGTATCTATCCAGCCGTAGTACATTTATTTGTCATTACGAGGAGCGATAGCGACGAAGCAATCTCGGTTTTGTTGCTCGGAATAAACTCCACAACCACTGGATTGCCACGCTCCTTCGGAGCTCGCAATGACGTGCTTCACTGAGCATTTACGAAATAAGGCTAAATGGATACGAAAAAAGTATGAATTCTGGATGCTCGTGTCCTCTCCCCTTGGGGGAGAGGATTAAGGTGAGGGGGAAATGTTAATTAAAGGCAAAAAGGTTCTGGTATTGGGGATGGGGGTTAGTGGGGTAGCCGCGGCTCATCTTCTAAAAGATGAGAAAGCGATAGTAACAATAGCAGAAATAGAAAATAGTAAAGACAACCGAGCTGAAACGAAAAAATTGAGTCAGGAAGGGATGGAGGTAGTCTTAGGGTCTCATCCTTTGGGTCTGCTTGAAGGGAAGCAGCTTATCATTGTTTCCCCTGGAATTCCCCTTACTATTCCCTTGCTCCAGAAAGCCCGCCTCAGGGGTATTCCCATACTGGGAGAACTGGAACTCGCCTTTCGTTTCTTAAAAGGGAAATCTCTGGTGGCTATTACTGGAACAAATGGAAAAACCACTACTACTCTTCTTACCGGGAAAATTCTGGAAAAAGCAGGTAAAGATGTTCAAATAGCGGGGAATGTGGGTATTCCCTTAGCAGGAATAGCCAGAGGAAAGAGAGAGATAGTAGTTACTGAGGTAAGCACTTTTCAGTTAGAAACTATAGATAAATTTTCACCTCACATTTCCTGTATTCTCAATATTACCCCTGACCATCTTGATCGACACTTGAGCTTAGAAAATTATAGTGATTTGAAAGCTCGTATTTTTCTTAACCAGAATAATAAAGATTTTACTGTTTTAAATAGGGACGATGCCCGAGTTTATCCACTTGCTTCTAAAACAAAGGCACAGGTTATATTTGTGAGCAAAAAGGGTAACTTAGAAAAGGGGGTTTTTGTTCAGAATGCTCGCATAAAAAGACGATTTGATAAGGAAGAAGAGATTGTCCCTTATAAGGAGTTAACCTTTTCTGGTTCTCATAACCTGGAGAATATTCTTTCTTCTGTTGCTATTGCTTCGCTCTATGGAGTAGAGGCAGAAATCATTAGAGAAGCCCTGATAGAATTCAAAGGACTACCCCATCGAGCCGAGTGGGTAGGAGAAGTAGAGGGGGTAGGATTTATTAATGATTCTAAGGCTACTAATGAGGACGCTGTTAGGAGTTCTTTAGAATTTAGAAATAAGAGGACGATTTTGATTATGGGGGGAAAAGATAAAGGAGCTGATTTCTCTTCTTTGAAAAAAGTTGTGGGAGAAAAAGTGAGAAAGCTAATTTTATTGGGTGAAGCAAAGAGAAATATAAGAAATCAACTCGATGGCATATGTCCCATCGAAGAGGTAGAAGATATGAGAGAGGCGGTGAGGCAGGCATTTAAGGATGCTCAGAGGGGGTACTCTATTTTACTTTCTCCTGGTTGTGCCAGCTTTGATCAATTTAAGGATTATAAGGAGAGGGGAGAAGTCTTTAAGAGAGAAGTAAGGAGGCTGCAAAAATCCGTGAATCGTGAATAGTGAATCGAAAATCGTTGCTTGTTGCTAGTTGCTTGTTGCTCGAAAAAATTTAGGTTCTGGATACTCGGTCCTCGTGCCCCTTCTCCCCTGTGGGGAGAAGGAAGGGGTGAGGGGAAACGAGTATCGAACATCGAGAGAGAAGATGAAGAATCCAGTGAAAATTCCTAAAGATTCAAAAGAATTGAAAGAAGATAGCCATATTGATTACTTACTTCTCTTTACCACTTTTATTTTGTTAGGAATAGGACTAACAGCCCTTTTCAGTGCTAGTGCTGCCTTTGCTTATGTAAATCGTGGTGATCTTTACTTCTACTTAAAGCGGCAGTTAGTCTGGCTTGCCATAGGCATTATCTCTCTCTGGTTATCAGCCAAGTTCAACTATAGGAAGTATAGAGTTCTATATAGACCCTTTCTTTTTCTTACCTTTCTCTTTCTTTGTCTGGTTTTCGTGCCGGGGATTGGTGAAGAGTCAAGAGGAGTTTATCGTTCTATAGGAGTAGGATTTATTTCTTTCACTCCCAGTGAGATAGCTAAATTAGGTGTGGTCATTTATCTTTCTTTCTCCCTTGTGAAAAAGAAAGATAAAATGGAAAGTTATATTAGTGGCTCTCTTCCTTATTTCATTATTTTAGGAGTTATCTCTATCCTGGTGGTCATGGAGCCAGATCTGGGTTCAGCTTTGATTATAGCTGTGATTGCTTTTATTCTTCTTTATGCTGGAGGAGCTCGCATCTCTCATTTGCTTTATACTATCTTTCTGGCTTCAGTCCCTTTATACTTTTCTATTTTCGAGGTAGGCTATCGCAGGAGCAGAATAATGAGTTTTCTCAACCCCGAGCAGGATCCTCTAGGAACAGGATTTCATTCAATCCATTTAAAATCATCTCTAGGTTCAGGTGGACTGTGGGGCTTAGGTTTGGGTCAGGGAAAAGAGAAGCTTTTCTATCTTCCTACTCCTCATACAGATTCCATCTTTGCTGTTATCGGCGAGGAATTGGGTTTTATAGGTACCTTCCTCATTGTAGCCTTATTCTTTTTTATTGCTTATAGAGGTTTACGGATTGCCCAGAAGGCTTCTGATGATTTAGGAAAGCTTTTGGCCCTGGGGTTAACTTCTTTAATTTGCGTGCAGGCCATAGTCAATATGGGGGTGGCTACTGTGCTCTTGCCTACTACGGGGACAACCCTTCCTTTTATTAGTTATGGGGGTTCTTCTCTGCTGGTTAGCCTAGTTGCCATCGGAATTCTTTTGAATATATCCAAAAACGGTGTAAAAGACAGTGCATAGCGTTTAGCGTATGGCGTATAGCAGATGATTTTTGTAACCGCTATACGCTATACGCTATCTGCTAATTCTGGGGCATACTCAATGCTAGAGGTTGAAATAAAGGTAAGAATAGATATAGAGGAAGTCAAGGGCAAATTGAATAAATTGGGAGCAAGGTTTATCAGGAACCAGCACCAACTGGATACCTATTTCCATCATCCTTGCCGAGATTTCAAAAAGACTGATGAGGCATTGAGAGTGCGGGCAGTATCTGGCAAATATCTCCTAACCTATAAAGGGAGAAGGTTAGACTCTCAAACCAAGACCAGGGAAGAGATAGAGATAGAAGTAGATAATAAAATATTTGATATTCTCAAGGCTCTTACTTTTTCTAAAGTAAGAAGTATAGAGAAGCAGAGAAGTTTCTATCGATGGGATAATTTGAAAATTTTTCTGGATAAGGTAGAAGGATTGGGAGAATTCCTGGAAATAGAAGGGGATTCCTGGCAGAGCAAAGAAAAGATATTCCAATTCTTAGAGGAGTTAGGCGTACAAAGGAATAGACTTATCAGAAAATCGTACCTGGAGTTGATCGAAGAAGTACTCTTAGAACTATAAAGGTTATGAGGTGATGAATATGCAAAACAAAGCTATTGGAAAAATAGAAAAGCTTTCTGTGAAACATTTCAGGAAGCCAGGAAAAAAGCTGTATCTTGTGCCTCTCTTGATTTCAGTAGATAAGAAAGAAAAGGGTATGCCTGAAGATTATCTAATGAAGATTGAGACTTATTGGAGGGAGGTTAAGAATCGGATAGGTGACCTGCAATCTAAACTTGGAGAGATTAATAGGGTATACCATGAACTTATAGATGTGGGTGGAAAGAAGGGCTTTGAAGCGATTAAAAGCTTAAGCAAAAAGAGCTACCAGATTAGCAGGACACTTTCTCAGAAAGGAGCAGTTTTGGAGGCAGCGGAGGATGGAGATTTAGTGAGAGAAAGTATGGATTGGGCCAGGTGTCTGGCTATTTACCCTCAAAGCGAAAGAGCTCTAAGGAAGATATCCCAGTTCTACGTGGAAGTTATGCAGAAAAGAGATGCATACATAACCAAAAGAATAGACGATACTCTTAAAGATAATGAGATCGGTATTCTGTTTATTAGAGAAAATAATAATCTCAAGTTCCCTTCCGACATAGAGATTTTTAGAGTGCAGCCCTCTGTGCTCGATGATATTCATCGTTGTCTACGGGACTTTCAATCTAAGATAGGAAATAGTGAAGACAAAGAATAGCGTACAGCAGTTAGTGAGGAGCAAAGCTGTGAGCTATTTACTGCAAGCAGGATGTGAGTGGTTAATTGGTGAGGGCTACCTTTGCCCACAGCTATGAGCTATGCTCGTTCTACCCGGGTAAGCAGATATATTCCTCCGGTAAGAAAGATGAGGCTAGGTATCCAGCTGGCCAGAAAGGGAGAGATGAATCCACCTTTTCCCAGGGTGGTGAAAAAAGCCATTGCTTCATAATAGCCAAAGCTTATGATTAGTCCCAGGGCTAGACTGGTTCCTCTTCCTCCTTTTTTCAAAATCAACCCTATAGGGATGCCCAGAAGTATAAGAATAAAGTTAGTAAAGGGATAGGAAAGCTTGGAGTTCAGTTCTGTTTTCAAATCTAAGGTTTTGAACCCACTCTTTTCGTATTCGTCAATATATTTCCTTAATTCTGCTATACTCATTTTGTCAGGTGGGAAATATTTCCGACTAAAATAAGCAGGTCCTTTATCTATGGGAAGCTTCTTCTCATAGAAAGAAGTACTTTCTATCTCTTCGTTGAGTAAATATTCAATTCCCTGATGGAAAATCCATTCCCCTTCTACCCATTTCCCCTCTTTAGCTATAATGATAGAGTTAGGTGGTGATTCTTTATATATTAATATATTTTCCATTTCTCCTTTTTGGGGGTTAAAGGACCTGATGTAAAATAGATAATAAGGAGGGACTTGGATGAAGATATTCTTTTGCACTTCTTTTTTAGGTGGACCCAAGAAATTCTCCTCTTTTAGTTCCTGGGCACGTTGGTTTGCTCTAAAAATTAAGGTCTCATTCAAAAAGAGTATAGCAAAGCTAATAATTAATCCTATGGTGAAAAGGGGAAGAACCACTCTCTTTACAGAGATGCCGCCAATTTGTGCAGCCTGAATTTGATAAGTTCCACCTAGATGGGTTATAAGGAATAGAGTGGAGATAATAGCAGAAAGAGGACTAAGAAGAGTGAATAAATAAGGAATTTGCAGAAGGTAAAATTGGATTACATACGAGGCGGTAGCTTCTTTTTTTAAATTGCTAATAGAAGTAAAAAAGTCTGTAATGAGGAATATAGATATGAAGAACAAAGTAAAGATTAGATATAGTTTGAGGTAGTCTTTAGTTATATATTTATCCAAAATTCTCATGTGAATTCCTCGAATGGTTCATAGTTCATTGTTCATAGTTCATTGACCTACTGGCCTATTAATTAACTGGTTAAATGGTCAAACAGTTAAATGGTTAATTCTCCCCCATCCCAGAGAAGAGAGCACCACTTACCATCTTATTGTTGTTTTTATCGATGAACTATGAACAATGAACCATGAACTAACTTCATATTTTAGCAGATTTGGCAGTTAGCCAAACGGCAGCTATGCCCAATAGTATATTGGGCAGCCACATAGCCAGGTAAGGTGATAATAGTTCCCCTCGTGCCAAAAACCTTGCTGCCAAAAATAGAACATAATAGACGATAGCTATGATCAAACTCACTCCCAGGCTAAGAGACTTCCCTTTTCGTTTCATCGTAATTCCCAAGGGGACGGCTATTAAAGCGAACAGAATAGTAGCTAAGGGCATGGCTGTTCGGCTATGAAATTCGGTACCTAATTCTCTTATCTCTTCTGGGTCAGGGTTTTCTCGGGCTTTTTCTTCTCTTATCTTCTGGCTTATTCTGCTTAAGCTTAATTCGTCATTCCTTTTCCATTCCCTTTCTTTCTGAGAAAGTTGATCAGTCAAATAGATGCTCTGGGAATCAAATTTTCCTTGCTGAGTTAGGCGATGCTCTTTCCCGAAACGGTAAAGAGCGACTTCCTTTAGCTTTAGAACTTCTTTTTCAAACTCTCCTTCCCGGGCTATAGTAATCTGAGGGAAGAGAAAATCTCCCTGTGGCATAAATTCATAAAGAATAATCCTTTCCATCCTGTCGGTTTTCGAATCAAGGTGGTAGGTGTAGAGTTTCTTGCCTTCCAGGTCAATGATGGTTCCTTCTTTGATTTGCATGGTTGGTCTGGCGAAAATAATCTTTTCGTATGTCTGGCTGTACTGAAAATTACACCAGGGAGTGATAGACCAAGAAAAATAAAAAGAAATACCACTTAGAATTAGACCAAAAACAAGCAATGTCTTCTCTATTCGAAAAAGACTGATACCAGAACTGAGGAGGGCTATTATCTCACCTTCAGCGCTGAGATGGCCAAAAGTGAGCAAGCTAGCGAACAAGAGGGAAAGAGGAATAACTATGTTAAAAAAAGAAGGTAGTATAAACAAAAGTAATTTTATTACTTCCAGGAGGGCAGCCTTCTTAATGAATATCAGTTCTGTCAGGTCGAATATTACTCCGATAAGTAATATAAGGTTGAAAAAGGAAAAACCAATGATAAAAGAAAAGAGTATATCTTTGAGAATATAACGATGGAGTATCTTCATTTTGTTATATAATATATTATTTCCCTAGGTTGACAAGAAGAACCTCAGGACGATTCCTCTCTGTCGCTCGATATCCGCTTTGAATTATTTCTGCTCGTCTTCTCGTTTCGGGAAGAATATAAACTCGTCGTCTTACTCCTCAAACAGTATATTCTTCTCTTTCCTCAACTCGAAGACTCGTTAAGGTAGCGTCTATAATGCTCCTTCAAGGAATGTCCTTCGGTATAGATATGAAAAAGGGAGAGAAAAACGAGTATCAAGTGCGTAGAACTCAGACTCTTCTCTCTTTCTTTCGAGCAACAAGCGACTAGCAACGGATTCACTACTCACTATTCACGACTTTGCTGGACGAAAGGGCAAAAAACTGCTATAATTCAATAGTATAGGAATTTCCTTTTTCCCCTCACCTCAATCCTCTCCCCACGGGGGAGAGGGAAGGGAGAGGGGGGTAAGTTCAGCTCTTTTGA
>JAUWRE010000135.1 GCA_030610725.1 Candidatus Aerophobota bacterium
GTAAGCAACATTGAAGGCAGGAATCAAAATTCCCTGCCGGTATGCTTGCTTCATAATCTCATCAACAGAAGTCTTTTCTTCTATCATCAGTTTTTCTCCTTTCTAGTTTGTATTATAACCCAGAACTATACTGCTAGTCCAGTTTTTCTAAAAGTTTTCTGTTTTTTACTATACGCTACACGCTATATGCTATATGCTAATTTTATCTGTTAAGGTTTTCCTCTTTTTCGTCATTATTCGTAGTTCATTGTTCATTGACCAAAAATCTCGTAAATATTCAGTGAAGTACGTTCCTTCTTGTCATTGCGAGACTGCCGAAGGCAGACGTGGCAATCTCAGGTTTTGCCTTTTCTACTACACGCTATACGCTATACGCTAATCTTATCTGTTAAGGTTTTTTTGTTTTTTACTATACGCTATACGCTAACCTTAAGGGTTACATATTTTATGAGGACGGTATCCATTCTCTAAAGCTTCATTCCTGGTCTTAAAATAGACACTATTACCAGGAAGTACTTTGTGAGCTCTCTTGCAGCCCGGGTAATGAAAAACAGATGAACTCTTACTGGCCAGATAATAAGGCTCATCTGCTATCTCTCTGGCCACAAGAGTATTCTCTTCCTCATATAGTTCGTAATTTAAAGGAATTAGAAGTTTCTTCTGGACTCTCTTGCTCAAAGAATTTAGCGGCACAAAAAGGTGAGGTTGCATTTCTTTACGCGAGGGAATCTTCAGCATCTCTAAATAAGGCCCCGTCACTAACACACCAATTTTACCGGAACTATCTTTGGCCAGTCTTGCCCAGGCTGGTTTTCCTGCCTCACTGCAAACACGATACCTATGAAAATCACCTAATTCAGTACAAAGAAGAAGGCTTCTTACGAGAACAGGCTTTCCTCCCACTAAAAGGTCAGAATGTCCCAGGGATTTCCAAATCATCTTATTATTTAGTAATCGTATTTTTGTGGAGTATTTCCTTCAAATTTCTCTTGGGTACGTGGAGCACTCTCTTTTCATCCTTCCAGTACTTAACAGAATCCCGCAAAGGTTCTTCTAAAGGACTCTCTTTAGGATAACCTAAAGCTACTACTAAATCAATTATACATCTGGGAGGAATATTGAAGTTCTTCCTCAATGCTTTCCTATCAATAGCTCCTAAACAGCAGGAACCAATACCCTCTTCAAGGGCTGTCAAAGTTATATTCTCTGCAGCAAAGCCAACATCATGTTGGTATCCTTCAGTGCAAATATCTCTATTAACAAGGATAATAATATAAGCCCTGGGTACTTCTAACTCCGCTGGCCTCCCATCTGTAATATATCCAGCCCATTTCAAAGTGGCAAAAACTTTATCCAAAAGATTTTCTTCATCAATTATTAGATATTCACAGGGCTGTAAATTTGCCGCAGAAGGAGCAAGTCTGGCTGCATTTACGCACCTTTCCAGTGCCTGATAGGAAACTCTCTTGTTTTCAAAACGCCTGATAGTTCTCCGCCTTACTATAGTCTCATATACTCCCATCTAGTTCCTCCTAATTTATCATTTGTAGTAATTTCCTCAGAACAATTCCTCTTCCCTCTCACCACAGGGGAGAGGATTAAGGTGAGGGGACGCGAGTATCTAGAACTTAGACTGTTCTGTTCTTTTCTTTTTTTCGAGATGCCAAACACTAGACACGATTCACTGTTTTTTCCCATACCTCTTCATAGACATTTAGATCCTTCTCTGAGAAAAGAACAAAGCGCACTTCTTCAAAGGTGTATCCTTCAAGAAAATTTCGCACTGTAGAAAGAGCAATCTCAGCAGCACGTTCAATAGGAAAACCATAGGCACCCGTACTAATAGAAGGAAAGGAAAGAGACCGAATACCCTTATCTTTAGCCAGGGAAAGGCTATTCTTATAGGCATTATGCAGTAGTGTGTCTTCCTTACGTTTTCCTCCTGACCAGACTGGACCAACAGTATGGATAACATATTTAGCCTTTAGATTTCCTCCCGTAGTAATAACTGCCTCCCCGGTAGGACATCCTTCTTGTTTTGCCCGAATTCTTTTACATTCTTCCAGGATAGTCGGACCGCCAGCCCGATGAATTGCCCCGTCCACTCCTCCTCCTCCCAGAAGAGTGGTATTGGCAGCATTGACTATTGCTTCTGTCTCTTGTTCAGTTATGTCTCCTTGAATTAAGGTAAGTCTGGTTTTATTTACCTTTGTTTGCATCATATATCCTATTGACAAACTTCTTTCTTATTGTAAATCCTTTTTACTCATAAAGCAGGCTTTAAAAATAGCTGTTATATTCAAAGCATCATCTAAAGCGTTATGGTGCTGTCCTACCAATTTCCTGTCTAATATGTTTAATGCTTTCCTCATACCTACCTTTTTTTTTAGCCCCCATTTTAAGGCAAAAAGGTTTTTTATGTTTATATGAGTTCTTCCAAAAGGATAAGGTATCTGGTGTAACTCACTCATCTTTTTAAAATGTTTCCTATCATAATCACCATAACTGACCCAGGTATAGTTTTTAAGATGAGGAAACCTTTCTTTTATCATATCACAAACTTGAGAAAAGTTTTTTTCTCCTTCCAGTTCCTCTGGAGTAATTCCTGTTAACTCAGTGCAAAACTCACTCACTTTCGAATACTGAGGTCTTATATTATAACCAGCCTTTGAAGAAATACTTCCCGACAGTAAATCAAACTCTACTATTCCTACTTGTATAATCTCACTTATCTGTGCATCAGGTGGCTTTTCCTTCCAACAGGTAGCTTCTATATCTATTATGTAAACTCTATCTAGTTTTCTTGCCATCTCTTTTCTTTCTAAGTATGTTTCGTTGATTCCTCTTGAGATAGATATAGTCTGAATTGAGTACCATATCTTCCAGTATAAAAGCAGGTATACCTGACCCCTTAGTTATTGTCTGGTGCACTAAATTACAGCATTTTTTGGGTAATTGTCAAATGGAAAAGGGTCATAAGTGGTAATAATAAGGATTCAGGCACACTGTCTGATGTCCGGACAGTTACTTTGCTTTGAAAAGTCCCCTACCCTACCTGCTCGCCCTGCATGTTTTGCCGGGGGGAGGTCGACAACCAGATGCAATGGAGATATCCTCTTGCAGATACCTTATTTGTCAAATAGATAGCTTCGTATATGATCTGGGTAGAATAAAGACAGGGAACTAGCCGGATGTCTCTATATAGTTCAACTCTAAGGAGGTCGAAATATGATGGATATCGCTCGATACAATAGTGAGGCATGGGACCGGGAAGTAGAATCAGAAAACGTCTGGACAAAACCGGTATCGCCTGAGCTGATTGGGAAAGCAAGAGCTGGGCAATGGGAAATCTTTCTTACTCCGGCCAAACCGGTACCACATGATTGGTTCCCTAAATTAGAAGGACTTCGGGTGTTGTGTCTTGCTTCCGGGGGTGGACAACAAGGTCCTATTCTTGCTGCTGCGGGCGCCAGGGTAACAGTCTTTGACAATTCAAGAAAGCAGTTAGAACAGGATATATACGTGGCAGAGCGTGACCAGCTCGATATTCGAACCGTAAGAGGCAAAATGACTAATCTAGCCATTTTTTCAGATAGTAGTTTCGATTTGATTGTGCATCCGGTATCAAATACCTTCGTTGCAGACATCTTGCCGGTTTGGAAAGAGGCTTACCGGGTTCTCAGCCCTGAGGGTACCCTCATATCCCGCTTTGATAACCCGCTGCTTCATATCTTTGACTATGAGGAGTACGAAAAAGGAATCCTCAAAGTGTCGTATTCAAATCCTTACTCGGACATTAAGAGCTTACCAAAAGACCAGTTAAAGAGACAACTTGAAGCCAAAGAACCGCTGGAATTCGGCCACACCCTTGAAGATCAAATCCAAGGGCAAATTGATGCGGGATTCATCATAACCGGATTCTATGAAGACAATAGTGCGGGCAAAGAACTGCTTGACCGGTATATAAATACATTCATGGCGACCAAAGCAGAAAAGGTTCATGTTGACAAGTGCTGAGATTTGGCCTAATTTGTCTCTGGAAGGATTGCGTAAAACATAAGACGTTAGTCTCTGGGAAAGCAAGTGGAGTTTGAGGCTGTAGGAAAATGAGGACTGTGGAAATCCAGGCAAAGAGTATTCTCTCTGAGTCAAAAAT
>JAUWRE010000186.1 GCA_030610725.1 Candidatus Aerophobota bacterium
TTATCCCTAAGAAACACCCAAAGGGATCTTTTCTAACTCTTTCCCTAAAACCTTCCCGAGCGGGAAGTCCCTTTTTATTCACGTTCTCCTCCTTTAACATTTAAGTTTTCAGGCATTAAGTGCACCGCAGAAGCTTTGAAGGTGAGATAGACCTTCTTTGCATGGGTAAGGCTTAAGTCGTCCTTTGACCTTTTGGTGAGAACCACTACAAAGGGAATCCCACATTCAACCGTTAGTTCAACCAATCCGCCCCTCTCCTCCATCCTGGTGATTCCTCCCTGGAAACAGTTCCGAGCGCTGGAGAGGAAAGGCTTTCTGGAAACCAGAATTTCTTCTGGCCGAAGGAAGGCAGACACCCTCTCTTTCTGCATTTCTAAATCCTGATTAAGAGAAGCGACCTCTATCTTAATCTTCTCCAGGTTCAAAAAGGTAGCTCCATTTTCTCTAAGCAATTTCCCCTGAAATAAATTGGTTATCCCCATAAATTGCGCCGAGTAGAAAGAGGAAGGAGAAGAAAAAATTCTCCCCGCCTCTCCTTTCTCTACTATTCTTCCCTTTTTTAAAAAATAAACCTGGTGAGCGAATCTTTCTGCAAATGAAAGATCGTGGGTAGATATGACCACAGTTTTCTGGAACTGGCTCTTTAGTTGAAAAATGAATTCTTCCACGATTTTTTTACTGATAGGGTCTAGATTATGAGTCGGTTCGTCCAAAAAAATTACCTCAGGGTCGAAAACCAGAGCCCTGGCTAAAGCTACTCTCTGCGACTCTCCTCCTGATAAGCTAAGAGCTGAACGAGTTTCCATTCCAGAAAGACGTACCATCTCCAGGACCCTTTTTACCTTCTTTTTGACATCCTTCCTTTTTCTTGCTTTCAACCCGTAGGCAACATTATTAAAAACCGAAGTATTGAACATCACCGCTTCCTGCGCCAGAAGAACCATTCTTCGCTGTAAAAAAAGCCTGTCTATCTCGGTACAATCCTTATTATCATAGTAAAGCTTTCCCTGGCTGGGTTTTTCCAGTAAGTTCAATACCTTGAGTAGGGTCGTCTTTCCCGCACCGTTAGGACCGATGAAGCAACTCACTCTCTTTTCTTGAATTTCCAGATTAATGTTGTCGAGAATAACTTTACCGTCAAAACTCTTACCCACCTTCTCTACCTTGATTCTCATTTTCTTCCTGCTCCCTGCAACAATTGAAGAGGGATACTTATCAAACCACAAATAAGTAAAAGTATTATGCCCAAAACTATGGCCAGCTCAAATCTTCCTTTCATCGTCTCCAAAGCTATAGCAGTAGTCATAACCCGGGTACTGCCTCTAATGTTTCCCCCCACTACCATAGTCATTCCTGTTTCCCCAATTACACGAGCAAAAGCCATAATGAGAGCCGCCATCAGGGGATATCTTGCTTCTCTGAACATGGTCATAATCAGTTGAGGTAAGTTGACCCCTAGAGTGACAGCCGTTTCTCTGACACTTCTTTTCACACTTTGAAGGGCTGCCAGACTCAAAGAAGTTATAATAGGGACTGCTAGAAGAGTTTGAGCCACAACCATGGCCCAGGGGGTATAGAGCAGGCCAATGGCACCCAGAGGACCTCGTCTAGCAAGGAGAAGATAAACAATTAACCCAATAGCTACTGCCGGAATCATAAGCAGACTGTTAACTATGCTGATGATAACTCTTCGGCCGGGGAACTCCTTCAAGGCAAGCAAAAGACTGAAAGGAAGACTAATCAAAGATGAAAAAAAGACGGCACTTAAAGAAACCCGAAAAGAAAGAAGAACAATATCCAGAACCTCTTTATCAAAAGAAGAGGTAAATTCGATCAACCAATGTATGTTCTCTATTAGGTAGGTCACCTAAGACTCCTCTTGGGCATCGGGAATGAAAAGTGGCTCTCCGAACTCCACCACTCCATATTGCCCGATAATTTCCTGCCCTTCTTTGCCAGTAATATACTCTATAAACTTCATCGCTAAATCATATTTTATCCAGGGATATTTCTGAGCGGAGACGGGAATAATGCCATAGGAGTTAAAAAGAAGCTTGTCTCCCTGGCAAAGAACTACCAGATCGAACTCTTTCTTTATATTAAGATATGTCCCTCTGTCGCTAAGAGTGTAGGCCCTTTTCTCATTAGCGATACGCAGGGTAGAGGTCATTCCACTGCCCGATTCGATATACCAACAACTTGCCCGTGGCTTGATTTCCGCCATTTCCCACAAACTCATCTCCTTGACATGGGTTCCGGAATTGTCTCCCCGGGAAACAAATTCGGCCTGGCTAAGAGCGATTTTTTTTAAGGCAGCCACAACATCCTTTTTACCTTCTATTTGAGCTATATCCTCAGCAGGCCCGACAATGACAAAATCATTGTGCATTACCTGATATCTTTTTGTCCCGTAACCCTCAGCCATAAACTCATCTTCTAAACTGCGAGCATGAACCAGGATTAGGTCAGCATTGCCATCTTTAGCTATCCTGATAGCTGCCCCTGTCCCTACTGCAATTACCTTAACTTTGACTTGGTATTTTTCTTCAAAGGGGGGCAGGAGTACATCCAGCAAACCCGAGTTCTCTGTACTGGTAGTAGTAGCCAGCATTAGCTCTTTATCAGCGACTTGGCCCAACAAAGGCAGAGAGCGTATCGGCAGAAAAAAGGCCATACTTGCTAATAACCCAATTGAGAGCTCTGAAAAATGCAATTTGAAAGCAAAATTACCCCTAATGTCATTGCCAAGGACGCAGTCCTGAAGCAATCTCAAAACCAGACTCAGAACAAATTTGGCAATTTCAAAAAGAGATTTGCGCAGTTTATCCCGAGCGAGAAAACCGGGATTGCTTCGGCGCAGCCTCGCAATGACCAGCCGGAGATCTTTCTCGCAGTAACGAGCGAGGGACCTACTCGCAATGACGTGCTTCACTAAGCATTTACCTCCT
>JAUWRE010000016.1 GCA_030610725.1 Candidatus Aerophobota bacterium
ATGACCGCTGGTGGATAATTCGAGAAAGGGAAACTTACCCGGACCTTATTAGAGGCGAACACATACCCGATGAACTATTCTCTTCTTGAAAAAAGCTAAGGCTCTTAAGCATACTAAAACATATTATACGAGGAGGAAAAGAGATGAAATTTCAGGGATGTTTTGTGGCCATTGTTACTCCTTTCAAGGAAGGAGAGTTAGATGAAGAGGCTTTGAGAAAGCTTATACAATTTTGTCTGAAAAAAGGAGTAGATGGAATTGTTCCTTGTGGAACAACGGGTGAATCACCCACTTTATCCTTTGGCGAGCACAAGCAAGTGATTAAAATAGCCATTGAAGAAGCCAGGGGGAAAGTCCCTATAATTGCCGGAACGGGCTCTAATAATACTAGCGAGGCAGAGGAGTTAACCAAATATGCTAAAGAGACAGGCGCCGATGCTGCTCTGGTAATTACTCCCTATTATAATAAACCCACTCCCAAGGGTATGCAAGCCCATTTTAGCAAACTGGAAGCCATTGGTCTTCCCATTATCATCTATAATGTTCCTTCCCGCACCGGGATAAACATTTCTCCTGCCACTGTAGCTAGATTAAGCAGACTCAAAAATATAGTAGGAATTAAGGAAGCAAGTGGAAATATGGACCAGGTTTCCAGCATTATTTCTCTTTCTGAGCCTGATTTTACTGTTCTCTCAGGAGACGACTCCCTTACCCTTCCTATTCTCTCCTTAGGCGGCTGGGGAGTAATATCGGTGGCAGCCAATATTATACCAGAAGAGATAACCCGAATGATAGGGGCTTACCTTAGAGGAGAGAGCAAAAAAGCAAAGGAGCTTCATTACAAAACCTATCCTTTATGCCGGGCAATGTTTATCGAAACGAATCCTCTTCCAGTGAAAACAGCCTTAGCTCGTATGGGAATGCTCAAAAAAGAGTGGAGGCTTCCCCTGGACGGCATGCAAAAAGAGAACGAGAAGAAATTAGAAAAGGCTCTCCTCGATTATGGACTGCTCTAATTTTAGCGTTTAGCGGGTAGCGTATAGAAAATTAGTAAATAGTGAGTGGTTGATTGGTGAGTGGTGAGTAGGTCTGAATACTCGGAACTCGGAACTTGCATCAACTAAATTAACCAATTAACCATTTAACTAATTAACCAAGTTAACTAAACGAGATACGAATGATGAACAGTGAATCTGAGAAAAATGTTGATTTGAGCATTAAGTTGGGTCGGGTCAGTTTGAATAATCCTATTCTGGTTGCAGCAGGAACATTTGGGTATGGAGAAGAGTACGCTAAACTTATTGACCTTAACAAATTGGGAGGAATAATAACCAAAACAGTAACTCTGGAACCCAGAGAAGGAAATCCCCCTCCTCGTTTAGTAGAGACACCTGCTGGACTTCTCAATGCTATCGGACTAGAAAATCCGGGAATAGATGTTTTTCTTAAGGAAAAATTACCTTTTTTGAGTCAATTCGAGGCTGCGCTCATTGTCAACATTGCCGGAGAAAAAGAAGAAGATTATCTCACTCTTGCTGAAAGACTGAATGAGAAAGAAAGAATAGATGCTCTAGAAATAAATATCTCCTGTCCCAATGTGAAAAAAAAGGGCCTTATTTTTGGCACCGATCCAAGACAAACTTTTTCGCTAGTAAAGAAATTGAGAGAAGTTACCAATATCCCTCTTATAGTTAAATTAACACCCAATGTAACTGATATCAGCGAAATTGCTCAGGCTGCTGAGGAGGCAGGAGCGGAAGCCTTGTCATTAATAAATACCATAGTGGGTATGTCCATTGATGTAGAGACAAGAAGGCCTAAATTAGGTAACATCACGGGGGGCCTTTCTGGGCCAGCAATAAGACCTATCGCCGTAAGAATGGTACGGGATACTTTTCAAAAGGTTAACCTGCCTATAATAGGAATGGGTGGAATAACCTGCAGCGAGGATGCCTTAGAGTTCATTCTGGCAGGGGCCAGTGCAGTAGCTGTAGGAACGGCAAATTTCATCGATTCTAGCACAACCCTCAGGATAGTTGAGGGGATTAAAGAATATATGAAAAGAAAAAGCGTCGAGAACTTCAGTGACCTAATAGGCTGGCTTGAAAATAGCGTTTAGCGTATAGCGGATAGTCAGGTTAGCTCATAGCAATATAGCTGATAGAAAACCCAAAATAAAGTTCAAGATAGCTTTAATTAGGACGCAGATTTTCGCAGATATATGTCCAAAAAGAAAATTCCTATACTATCTGGTTAAATGGTTAATTTAAGCCATGAACTTTGTTTTGAACTTACTATGAGCTAACTTGACTCACTAATTAACCACTCACCCATTATGGGCTATTCATTACTTTCGGGTAACGAGTCACGAAATACGATATACGGGATATATTTCCATGTTCGTCTGGTTGAGATTTCTTATCTGTGGTGCATCTATCCTTTATGTAGGCTATAGACTATCCTACTATGGGGATGTCATTTCTGAAAAAACAAATCTCAGTCGAGGCCTGATGGGATTTGTCTTTCTTTCCCTGGCTACAACTCTTCCGGAAATGGTTACCAGCGTTAGCGCCATAACCATCGCTCAATCACCTGACCTGGCCGCAGGCAATATCTTTGGCTCCATCGTGATGAATATAATGTTTATTGCTTTACTAGATTTGCTCCAGGGTAGAGGCTCTCTCCTTCATACAATAAAGACAAGTCATATTCTTTACGGAGGTCTGGGCATTATAGCTATGGCTGTTGCTACTTTCTCTATCATACTGCGACACGAGTTCGCAGGCAATCTGGGCCTGTTTAATTTTGGATTGGACAGCCTTATTCTCATTATTATTTATGCTATTGGATTGAAACTCATTTTTGGCCAGGACAAAAAAATTAGATTAGAGGAAAAAGACCCCCTAAAGCCATCTTCAACATACCCAGGAATTCGCCTTAGTTCAGCCATAACCTTATTTTCTCTTTGTTTTATTGTCATAGTCTTTCTGGGGGTATGGCTAGCTAGTATTGGGGAAGAAATAGTAATAGCTATGAACTGGAACGAGGCTCTAGTAGGCACCGTTTTTCTTGCTATGGCTACCTCACTACCTGAACTGGTAGTCTCTATAACCAGTCTCAAGTTTGGCGCTGATATGGCCGTCGGTAATATTCTGGGAGCTAACTTTCTGGACATAATGATCGTCCCTGTCTGTGATATTTTCTTCCGCCAGGGAGAATTTCTCTCTTATGTAACTTCCAAACACACAATAACTCTTATGCTAGGTATAATCCTTACTGGAATTGTAGTTATAGGATTGATATATAGGTCCCGTCGATCCTTTCTGAAATTGGGTTGGGATGCCATAGCTATGCTGGCTACCTTTGTAGTAGGTGGATATTTCCTGATTTTAATAATGAAGGGTTAAAGAAGAGATATGGATTGAGAAGATGGGGAAGGTGAAAGAGCCCTTACCGGTGAAGCTGGTAGTAGGTATGATTTCGGGGGAAGAAAGTCTATTTGAGCAAGCAGAGAAAAAACTTACTCAAAAATTTGGATTGGTTGACTTCACAAGCTCGCCTTTGCCTTTTAATTGTACCGATTATTATAAAAGGAAGATGCAAATAAATCTAAAAAGGAAATTCATTAGCTTCACTAACTTGATCGATCCAGCAAGAATAGTAGAGATAAAACTGTTTACTAACCGGCTTGAGGAAGATTTCTTCTGTCCTCACTCTAAGCAACGTCGTCTCAATCTCGACCCCGGATATATCACTCTGGCTAAACTGGTCCTAGCTACCAGTAAGAATTTTCAACACCGAATTTACCTTGGCAAAGGAATCTATGCTGAAATTACCCTTAGATATAAGAGGGGGAAAGGATTTACTTGTTGGGAGTGGACCTATCCTGATTATAGAAGCAAAGAATACATTGAAATATTCAACCATTTGCGAGAAATTTACTGCCATCAAGTCTTACAGAATCATCCTTCCTTGACATAGTCAATTCTAAGAAGCATCTCCGGATAAACTATTTCTGGCACCATTCTCGTAATGCGTCGTGCGTGATGCGTATTGCGCAACACGACATACGATATACGCAATACGAGATTGTCCTTCGGTAGCCCATATAATTTCCTAGATCATCAAGGTTATTCTTTTGAAGATTGACAGAACAGAGAAAAAATGTTATCAATACACCCTCAATTGACAACTTGTAGCATCAGAATTTCAATGATTTTTTCGTTTAACAGGGGGAGCAGGCCGAAGGCCGTTGAGGGGGAATGTTTTCCCCCTCAAATATCTTGAATGAAAAGGAGAAAGTAAGTGAAAGTTTTTATTGATACAGCAAAATTAGATGAAATTAGAGAAGCCTGTTCCTGGGGGATAGTGGATGGGGTAACCACAAATCCGTCTCTCATTAAAAAAGCAGTGGATGCGCTAAAAGCAAAGAGCGAAAATATTGAAATGGAAGCCTATATCAAACAGATATGCGAGACAGCAGGCGAAGGTAAACCGGTTAGCCTGGAAGTGATTAGTCTAACTAAAGGGAAGATGATAAAAGAGGCAGAGATCCTCTATCATAAATTCAATAAAATAGCTGGTAATGTAGTTATAAAAATTCCCATCAATACCTATAACGGAGAGGACACCACCTCTGACTATGACGGCCTCAAAGTCATAAGTGAATTAGGCAGGAAAGATATTCCGGTAAATGTAACCCTGATTATGAGCTCTGAGCAAGCACTTCTAGCAGCCAAGGCTGGCGCTAAATATGCCAGTCCCTTTGCCGGAAGAATAGATGATTATATCAGAAAAAATCTGAATATAAAGTTTGAGAAACAAGACTATTTTGACTTTTGCTTGATGGAAGCTATAGGAGAACAGAAATTTTACGAAAGAATAGAGGACACCTCCCACAAGCCACCTCAATCAGTCTACCTTGACCAGGAAATGAAAAAATGTATTGACTTCGCTAAAGACAAAGGAATTGGCAGTGGAGTGGATTTGATTAAAAGTATTATGAAAGTCTATAAAAACTACAATATGAAAACGGAGGTAATCGCAGCCAGTATTAGAAATGCAAGGCAGGTAAAAGAAATGGCTGAGGCGGGAGCCGATATCGCCACTATACCATTTAATGTAATCAGAGAAATGATTGGGCATCCCAAAACTGCAGAGGGAATTAAGAGTTTTGTGGCTGACGTGGTACCGGAATATAGGGCCCTATTTACATCCTGAACAGAACCTGAAGCTGATTCAATATACTTGCTGCAGTAAAGTGAATCTGAAGAATGTTATCTGCTCGAGGACATACGATGAAAGGATACAGGACAGGATTAGTCCTAAAAATAGTAGGCATTTCTTATACTCAGCTCGATTACTGGGCAAAGATAGGTTTTATCAAGCCTAGCATAAAGAGCAGCGGTAAGGAGAGCAGACGCCTTTATTCCTTCGCCGATTTGGTGCGGCTGAATGCCGCCAAAAGTCTCCTGGACAGTGGTGTTTCCCTGCAAAAAATAAGAAAAAGCCTGAATTATCTTAAACGACACAAACCAGAGATAAAGGAACCCCTATCAGAACTCAAGCTTCTTACCAACGGCAAAAGTATCTTTACCCTAACCAATGATCCCAAAAAAGTGATGGATGTTTTAAATAAAAGACAACTGGTCTGGAGTATAGCTATTGACAAAATCTCCCAAAAGACAAAGAGTGAAATTAAGAAAATAGGAAAAAAACAAGCTTCAGATAAAGTCAGCTAACTCTCCCTCAAGCTATTATTTCCATAAATATACTAAGAATATAGGTAAGGAGAAGAAGTTATAGAATCGGTACGCTATGCACTTCAGAACGGAATGCCAGGCGGCGGCTATATTTTCTCTACCAGTAATTGCATCTATACAGGCATGAGACTTTCTCGCTATGAGTTGATGCTTGATGTCTGGCGAAAAGTAGGAAATTATGACTAAGCGAGAGGTAAATTTAAGAATATTTGAGAAAAAAACAGAGAATCAAGTTTTATTTCAACCAAGAATTGAATGGTGGTATCAATATAATAAAATTCGAGGAACCCTTCCAGTAAGATATCAAGAGATGAATTTATTGGAACTTTTCGATGATTTAAATGTATCTATCAGATATTTTAGCTACGCTACGGGATTGCCAGACGCCATCAGAGTAAGACATTCAAAAAAGGTAAAGGAAAAAATCGAAGGGGAGAAAAAGTTTTTAATTTATAGCACTCCACAAGGTGATTTAGTTGAGGAGTTAAAGCAATCCTCCGATGGTGGATGGCGCATTTCGAAGTTTCTTGTAGAGACAACTGAAGATATAGAAAAGGCAATATGGCTGTTTGAAAATACCTCTTGCATACTTATAAGAGAGAACTTCGAGAAAGGAAGTAAGTTTGTGGGAGAAAGAGGTGAACCTCAGTTTTTCGTTCCCCGAAGCGGCTATCAACGTCTTGCTATAGAGCTTATGGGCATAGAAAACTTGATATATCTTCTGGTTGATTTCCCAAAAAAGGTGAAAAGATTAATGCAAGCGATTAATAATTCCTATGATTCTCTTTATGAAGATATAATTTCCTACGGAAAGGTAAAAATAATAAATTTTGGGGAAAATATAGATGCCAACATAGTCTCTCCTTCCTATTTTGAAAAATATTGTCTTCCTTTTTATGACAAAAGATCAAGGCAACTTCAAAAAGCTGGCATATATACCCACATTCATATTGATGGAAGTTTTAAGCCTTTATCTAAATACCTCAAAGATTTACCTTTTGATGGACTGGAGGCATTAACTCCTCTTCCTCAGGGAGATGTAAGCCTGGAGGAGATGAAAAATGCTGTAGGGAGAAAGATATTACTTGACGGGATTCCCGCCATTATATTTCTTCCTGATTACCCGCTGCAAAAATTCAAGAATTTTATAAGAAAAATAATAGAACTTTTTTGGCCCAGGCTTATTCTGGGGGCATCTGATGAAGTGCCTCCGCCTGCCGACATAGAAAGGGTAAGAATTGTCTGTGAAATTGTAAATAATTTTAACCATGAAAAGCTATGATCTCGTTAAAAAAGAGGATATTACGAAAAAATGAATAAATGGAGGCTATACCATCTATGAATGAAAAATTAGAAAAGTGGTTAAGACAGGCAGAAGAAATTTTGGGTAGCTTAGAAAAGGCGCAACAGTTAAGTGGATGGAAATTCATTCAGGCGGAATCAAAAAGAGCAGAAGAAATAGGGTTTGATGATAGCTCCTGGGAAAGAACTAAGGGAAATCCTGTCTGGTCCCCGGCAGCCGGAACTTTCTGGGAACGCAAGGAACTTGTTTTTCCTCCTTATATAGAAGGAATTTCCTTAAAAGGAAGTAAAGTAGATTCAATTACTATAGCTCCCTCAGGAATAGAGATATTCCTTGATGGCAAAAGCCTGACCAAATATGATTATTGGGCTGATATGCGCTCTCATAATTTAACCATTATTGAAAGAATAGAGCCCTCTCAAAAATATCTTTTAGCCTTGAAATTCCCTAAGGGAGATGGCCTTGGCGGGTGTGAAGTAAAGCTCCGCATCCAAGCTCTGGACGAGATGGCCTTTGAACTTTCTACAGTGATGCAAGAGATTAGTTTTGTGAAGGAAGTTCTTCTTAAGAAAGAAGAAGATTTAGAAGAGGATTTCTTAAAAGTAGTAGAAGCATTAAATGTAGAAGCTCTAAAAAAAAGAGACTGGCCAAAGATTCTCTCTTCTTTAAAAAAGGCAGAAAAAGCTCTAATCCTATTTCAATCCCGGGCTAAAAAATATAGAGTCTATCTTATTGGACACTCCCATATTGATATGAACTGGCTCTGGCCAATGGAAGAGACTATTGATATATGTTTACGTGATTTTGATACAGTAAATAAGCTCATGAAAGAATATCCATCTCTTCATTTCTCCCAAAGCCAGGCAGCAGTATATGAAATCGTAAGAAAAAAGGACCCTTCTTTATTTAATGAGGTCAAAGAGAGGATAAAAGAGAAAAGATGGGAGCCCACCTCTTCTACCTGGGTAGAAGGAGACTTAAATATGGCTGCTGGTGAAGCTCTGGTGCGCCAACTTCTCTATGGCAAAACTTATACAAGGAAGATATTAGGAGCTAACCCCAAAGTGTGCTGGGAGCCAGATACTTTTGGTCATCCAGTAAGTTATCCTCAAGTCCTGGCTAAAGCCGGAATCAAATACTACTACTTTATGCGCTGCGGCAAAAAGCTACCCATTTTCTGGTGGGAGGCCCCTGATGGCTCAAGAGTTCTTGCTTTTAACAGTATTTACAATGGAGAAATCACTGCCAAAAATGTTGTCTCAATCGCTACAGAAATCGCCAGAGACTATGCAATCAAATCAAGTATGTATCTTTTTGGTGTGGGAGACCATGGAGGAGGCCCTACCCGAAGAGATATTCTTGCTAAAATGGAGCTTGATAAAAGACCGGCCCTACCGAATCTAATATTTAGTTCCTCCCAGGACTTTTACGATGAGGCTTTGAAAGAAAGGATAGATTACCCCGTAGTTAAAGATGAACTCAATCCTATTTTTGAGGGCTGCTATACCACTCACTCTGATATCAAAAAGGCAAATAGAGAAGGAGAAAATCTTCTCCTGACTGCAGAAGCTTTAGCTACCTTAGCCAGTGTTTATGGTTATTCCTATCCGCACGATTCCATCAAAGAAGCCTGGGAAAAGGTTTGCTTCAATCAATTTCATGATATTTTTGATGGCTCGGCTATTCACTCCTCCTATGAATATTCAGGAAAACTAGCACAAGAGGCAAAGGAAAGTACCGAAAGGATAATCGAGAATTCACTCGGCTTTCTTTCTTCCCACATTAAAACAGAAGGGAAAAACAAAAAGGCTCTTCCTCTCATTGTCTTTAATCAATTAGGCTGGCTAAGAGATGACCTGGTAGCTATAGAGATGCCCCAGAAAGCTTTTTCATCTTTTCACTTAATTGACCAAAAAGATAATTTAGTTCCTTTTCAAATAGAGGGGAAAAAATTAATCTTTGTAGCCGACAAAGTGCCTGCCTTTGGCTACAAGACTTACTGGATGGTTGAAGGAAAAAAAACTCCTTTTTCTGAAGCAAAACTCTCAATTAACGAAGAAGGGAAAATGGAGAGTACAGATTATCTCCTCCAGGTAGAGCCTTCTACTGGAGTGATAACAAGACTCTATGATAAAAAAGCTCAAAAAGAGATATTTCGTCCTTCTTCTCTAATGGAAGCAAATCCTGATACCTATGTCATTGATAAGGCAAGTAATCTTTTGCGTCTCTTCAAAGAAACTCCTCATTCTATGTCTAGCTGGGTCATTGGAAATATAGAGAAAGTAGTAAATTTATCGAATGGATGCCAGATAAAGATAGAAGAGAAAGGTCCGGTAAGAGTGATATTAGGCATTAACCGTTCTTTCAACGAATCTCGTATCAAACAAAAAATCATTCTCTATCGGGATCTAGAGCGTATAGACTTTGTCACCAAAATAGACTGGCAGGAAAAAGGCTCCCAGAAAGAAGGAATTCCTATGCTCAGAGTCTTTTTTCATCTTAATTTTTCCTCGCCTGAAGCTACCTTTGAAATTCCTTTTGGTCACATTAAACGGCCCGCTCTAGGGGAAGAGATGCCAGCTTTAAGATGGATAGATGTATCTCAAACTGACTATGGAGTAAGTCTTATTAATGACTCTAAATATGGCCATCAAGTCCAGGGAAATAGTATGTCCCTTACTCTTCTTCGTAGCCCCTATGAGCCAGACGCTTTGCCTGATGTGGGGATTCATCATATAGGCTATGCCATTTATCCACATAAGGGCAGATGGAAGAAAGACAAGACAATAAGAAAAGCAGCTGAATTCAATCAACCTCTTCTTGCTCAATGGCAAAAAGTACAGGGAGGAAATCTTCCTTCCTCTTTTGGACTTTTAAATCTCGAGCAAAGTAATTTGGTCGTTTCAGGGCTAAAGAAAACTGAGAATGACAAAGGAATAATCCTTCGCTTCTATGAGGTGGAAGGCAAAAAAACCACCGCCACCCTTGTAAGCAGCTTACCCCTTGCCTCTTGCATAGAAACTAATCTTCTAGAAGAAAAGGAAAGGAATAATCTGAGCCTAATCGGGGAGAAGGTTGAAATAGAGATTTTACCGTTTGAGATTAAAACCCTTCTTCTGCTCCGTTAGACTCTAACGGAATTTGCTTGCCAAACCCCTTCTTTTTGCTAAGCTAGAAGCAAATACTCAATGAACCACGTCATTGCGAGCGTAAGCGAAGCAATCTCGGTTTTCTTCCTTGGGGTAAACTCCATAATTCTGAGATTGCCACGGCTGCCTTTGGCAACCTCGCAATGACAAAAAGGAATGTATTTCAATGAATATTTACTTGCAGTCTAGAATAGGTGAACCTAAATGAAAGTATCTGTCATTGGAGCAACCGGTTATA
>JAUWRE010000005.1 GCA_030610725.1 Candidatus Aerophobota bacterium
ATAAAGGAAAAAAATCAGGGTTATTGCGAATACTTACTACAACCGGCTCAAAAGTCAAAATAGGTTGTAAATTACCCATAAAAGAAACGATAAAGTCAGGTGAAATCTTCCTTATCAACCTTTTTAATTTTACAACTCTGCAGAAAGTATTTTTTATCTTTCTTAAAAAAGATCCGGTTGGAGTTTCTAAATTAATTAACTTTCCCCCTATTTCATATTCTACTGGGTTGTGGTATATAATCACATAAACTTCATAATATTTACTTAATTCTTTACTTAAGAGGCTGACACCCCTTTCTGCGCCACCTCTTACTAAAGATGGCACGATTAACATAATTTTTTTCATATCAATAAATTTCCTTTAAAATCTCTGTCATTCCATTAAACAAATTTAATTAATTATCGTTTCTAAATTTTATCAATAGGTTTGTTTTTATATTTGTCAAATATCTTTTTATATTCACAAAATATATGAAACATTTTGGCCCAAACAAAGAACCAAACATACAGATATAATATCTAATACAAAACGGATACAATGAAATTGCTTTTATCAAATATCTTTGTCCCTCTTTCGTTTTTCCCATATGACAAAGCCGATTACCTATATAAAAATAATGCTTACTATGAGCACGTGGCCGCTTTTTCAATTCATTAGCATATTTTACTAAAATTCTATTTGCCGTAATAATCTTTACTCCTGGATTTTTAGAAATTTGATTGGAATGTAACCGGCATTTCGCAAGAGGAATTTTAATAAGGGCAAACCTATAATATTTAGCAATTCTTATCCACATATCCCAATCTTCCTGGGCATTTAATAAATCATCAAACAAGCCAACCCGATTAAAACACTCTTTCCTTATAAGCACGGTAGGCACACTTATTGGATCTGTAGAAAGTAAATCCTCGTAAATATAACCGTCTTTTTTGGGTAAATATCTTTTACTAATATAATTACCCTTTTCATCAATATTATACGACCAGGAGCATACTACTCCAACTTCAGAAGATTCATTTTGTAAAACATCAACCTGCTTATCAAGTTTTTCTGGAAGCCACTCATCATCTGAATCGAGTAAAGCAATATATTCACCCCGAGAAGCTCTTATCCCGGTATTGCGAGCTGCCGAGATACCCCGGTTATTACTATGACTAATATAACGAATTTTAAAATTATTAAAACTCTTCACTGTCTCTTCAGTATTATCTGTCGAACCATCATCAATAACAATAATCTCAAAATCCTGATAAGTTTGACTTAAAGCACTCTTAACAGCTTTACCAATCAGATGTGCTCGATTAAAGGTTGGAATAATTACACTTACTTTCGGAGATTTTTTCATAATTATATATCCTTAATTTTATATAACAAAAATTCTTGCAAAATCTTTATTCAACAAGTACTCTTTCATAAATCTGCTGATATTATTGGTTTATTAAAAGCCATCGAAGATATATTCTTTTTCTTACTATATGGGCATATCAATCTTTATCTGAAAAACATATTATAAAATAAAAAAAGATTTTAATAAAAATACTTTACCTGTTTTCCTTCTGCCTAAGCTTCTATTTTCTTCTTAAATAATGAGCTGTTTTAAAACTGTGACTACTCCTTCTGTATAGTGTTCAATATTAAATTTCTCCAGAGCCCATTTCTTACCATTTTCACCCATTTGTCTTGCTTCATCAGGATGCTTGCAAAGGTACTTCACTTTTTCTGCAAGCTCATGATAATCTCCAAAGGTATATAAAAAACCATTATAATGATCTCTAATCAATTCCTTTGTTCCTCCGCTACCTGCACCAATAACCGGTTTTCCTGCTTTCATTCCTTCAACTGTAACTCTGCCGAAAGCTTCCTTTCTCGAACACATCAGTAAAATATCAGTTTGCTGCATTAGCGGGAAAGGATTATCAATATACCCAAGAAATTGAACATGATTTTTCAGGTCACCTCTAACAATTAAGCTTTCCAGATATTGTTTATACTTTAATTTGCCCTCTCCAACAATATACAGCCGTACATCTATTCCCTCATCTATTAATTTTCCAATAGCCCTAATTGCGTCTTCCTGATATTTCCCTTTTTGCAATGAACCGACAATCATAAATTTTATTCCGGATGCTTCCTGTAATTGTTTCTTAATTTTTAATATCTTACAAGAGCTCTCATTGGTAACACAAACTGCATAATAGATTAATTCTATTTTTCGATCAGGAAAGAATTTCCTATATTTTTCCATCACTGCTTTTGAACTAACAATACAGATATTAGATAACTGTTTCATAATGCCCAGTGCATTTTTTTCCCCAAAATCAAAATATAAACGGTGATCTTCATATCCAAATTCATGTATATGCCATATATGAGGCATGTGCAGTAATTTCGCAGCAAAGGCACCGGTACAGATGGTAATTGTATTAGAATAAACAATATCAGCTTTCCATTTTTTAACCTGCCTGGCCACAGAGATTGATCTCATCAAGTTTAAAGCCAATCTACCAACTCGTTTCCAGAGTGGAGAATCATCTTCTCTCATCCACCATTTATATTTAATCACCTTTAAAGGAACATTGCGTTTCTTCAGCTCTTTAATAAGTGGACCATACGATGGTAATATGACAAAACATTGAATTCCTTTATTTTTTAATCCATCTATTAATTCAAGGTTAACTCTTTCAGCTCCGCCTTTTCCTGAAGAATGCAAAACAAAGCATACTTTCATTCCTATACTACCTCAATACATCATTTAAGAAAGCTACCAACATAACTTCTATATAATTTAATTCATTATAGGATATTCTCTGATCTGTTTATCTTGAATTTTAGTAAAAGCAGGAATATAAAAATATTTTCTAATGATGTAGCTATAGATTATCACTCATCATTTTAGAATATAAATTAAACATATTGTGGGCATATTTTCCTATCGAATAACGATTTTGTACTTTTTTATAGGCATTCTTAATGAATTGATTTCTCAATTCTGGATTTTCAAGAACGCGATTAATTGAATTAGCCAAAATTTTATCCTCTCTTTTATCCCTACCTTATCTCATTTTATAATTTTTCTTTATCCAATTCTTATATTCTCCACTTTTTACCCTATCTACCCATTCCGGATTATTCATATACCATTTGACAGTCATTTCCAATCCTTCTTCAACATCGACTTCCTGTTTCCAGCCCAATTCCTGTTTAATCTTGTCGCAATTAATAGCATATCTTCGGTCATGTCCGGGTCTGTCTTTGACAAAAGTAATCAGCTTATTGTAATAATCCTTATCCTTGCCGTTTAACTGTCCTATCTTCTCACAAAGAAAATGAACCAATCTGATATTTTCCCATTCATTTTCTCCGCCAATATTGTAAGTCTCTCCTATTTTCCCTTGATTCAATATCTTCCAGATTGCCGAACAGTGGTCTTCCACATATAACCAATCCCTGACATTTTTTCCATCCCCGTAAACCGGCAAAATCTTTTCATCCAAAATATTTAGTATCATTAAGGGAACCAGTTTTTCGGGAAATTGGTAGGGGCCATAATTATTGGAGCAATTAGAAATAGTAACCGGTAACCCATAGGTTTTGTAAAAAACTCTGGCTAAGTGATCCGAGCAGGCTTTAGAAGCAGAATAGGGACTATTAGGTTGATAAGCAGTACTTTCCAGGAAATATTTCATTTCTTTTGTCGAACCATACACTTCATCAGTACTGATATGATGAAATAGTTTTTTCTTTTTTTCTTCCCCTGTCCAGCATTTCCGGGCAACTTCCAAAAGATTAAAAGTTCCCATCACGTTAGTATGTAAAAATTCTTTGGGTCCATGGAGGGAGCGATCCACATGAGATTCAGCAGCAAAATGGACCACAGTATCTATTTCATAACCATCAAATATCGCTTTTATTTTATCAAAATCATTAATGTCTGCTTTCTCAAAGAAATATCTTTCTCCGCCGAAACGTTGCTCAACATCTCTTAGGTTCTCTAAATTCCCGGCATAAGTTATTTTATCTATATTAACAATTATTCCTTCAAAAAATTTATTTTTAAAAAGATAGTGAATGAAATTTGTCCCGATAAATCCTGCTCCCCCGGTCACTAAAATATTTTTCAATCTTCTTTTCATCGTAAATACCCCTCTGGCAAATATTTATAAAAACAATACACCACTGTCGTTGCGAGGAGCGATAGCGATGTGGCAATCCCAAAAACAGAGATTGCTTCAGGATTTCATCCTTCGCAATGACACGGGGTTTACTGAGCACTTACCTTTTCTAGATAGGCGCTTCCCCCGAGAAAAATCCCGGGGGAAGTGAGCCTTTAGCGGCTAGTACTAGTCGTAGTATCCCGCTTCTTCAAAGATAGACTCCCATTTTTCGGTGCATTTTTGCAAGGCTTGCTCGGCGGTACCATTATCCATGATAACGTAGTCGGCAATTATTTCACTAAAGGTTCGGAGAAGCTCGTCGTATTCTGGACACGCCCACCAATCCTTGAAGATCTCCATTGACGTCTTAAATGTAGGGTTGTATGGGGTTGCATTGAGGAATTCATCGGAGGCTAAAGTGTCTATATGACAGGTATAACCGCCTAATTTCGCCCATTTCATTTGAGTATCCGGTTTTATGAACCACTCCAGCCATTTGAATGCCAGGTCCTTCTTTTTTGAATAGGAGACTATAGAAGCCCCCTGCCCGCCGAGAGCAGCGAATCGTCTTTCCACACCGTCCGGACCGACTTGTGGAGGACAAGCAAAGTATCCGGTGACATCAGCGTATTCATTGGTTGCCTTGTTTGCAAGGCCGGGGAAGAAGGCAAGATAGTTAGTGCTCATCGGCACTATCCCTGCCACAAAAGCATCATTGGTCTTGACGTAAAAGGCATTACCAAATCCGGGAGGGACGAATTGAAAAAGGTCATAATAGTACTCTATTCCCGCAATAGCACCCTCAGTGTTCAGATAGCCGTCCACTTTGTAGGTTGAATAGTTTCCAAGCTCTCCCCCAAATGACCAGATAACTTGTTCGGCAAACATGGCCAGTGAGTCATATCCGTTATCACCGTAGATTGCCACGCCATAGAAATCGTTAGCCGGATCGTGGAAGAATTCGGCTATGTCTTTCAGCGTATCCCAGGACTCTGGTATTCCCAGGGAATATCCATATTCTTTTTCAAAAGCAGCCATGTTGTCAGGATCCTCAAAGAGGTCTGTGCGATATGCCCAGGCTAATGCATCCCCTTCACAGGGAACTGCATAGTACTCTTTTGACCCCTTGGGATACTCTGCGTAATAGGTTAGAGAAGCAGGAGTAAAGGTTTTGTCAACCTGGTGCTCGGTAATCCAGTTGGTCAAATCTACGTAGTGTCCGCCAACTACGTTGTTTCCGATGTCCTGACTGTCACCGACGATGATGTCCCAGGCGTCACTTTTGGCAATCAGCTCGGTGTTGTATTTCTGCACGAACGTCTCCCAGGGAGTTTGCTCAACAATTACTTCGATGCCGGTCTCGGCAGTAAAATCCCTGGACAGCTTTTCCAGATAGTCAGCCGGCGCCCACTGTGCCCAATTAATCGTAATGAACTCTTCCTCAGCCAGAGCTGGACAGCTGACCAGAGAAAGGCCAGCAATCAGGGATACACTCAGGATAACGGCTGCCGACCGTAAGGATATTCTCTTCATTTGTCTTCCTCCTCTTTTATTAGAGTACTTCCTTCCTCTTAGGAATCTGAAAGAAAAGAAGTCAATATTTAGCTAATCATCTCTTGCAGAACCACCTCATATCTTCAGCTAGTGACCTGTCTAATATCTCACCTCCCTTTGGTCGTATTCTCCTCTTTATTACCTTGCTACAGAATGGTCGTATTCCATGCCAGTTTTTCTGGTTCAAGATCTTATGGAGTAATTTGGACTTTCATGGGATTATCAGTTCTATTACGTAAGTTTATTATAGCCTTTTTGGCTTCTTCTAAAGGATAGGTGTGGGTAACCATTGCCTCAACATTCACCAGTCCTTCTGCTATTGAGCGGATTGCACCAGGCCATGATAGTGGTGCAAGCCATGATGATCTAATCTCTTTGTCCATGGTGTGGAAGCTAAGCGCAGGAACACGGATAACATCGCCTTGATTGGGCAGGCCAAAATGTACGATTATGGAGGATTTTCCGGTGATTTTGATTGCTTCCTGGAAGGCTTCATTGGAGCTTGTGGGAACGATTGCCCTTTGAGCCAGTTTGCCGCTGGTTATCTGGGAGATTGCTTCCTTAAGGTTCTCTACGTAGTATTTTGACTGTTTATGGCTGGTATTGAATATGTAGTCTGCTCCGAATTTCTTGCCTATCTGCAAACGATAATCTCTAGTGCCAATTAGTGCGATTTTTCCTGCCCCAATCGATCTGGCCATTTGGACCATCATCTGCCCCATGGGGCCAGGACCAAAAATGGCCACGAATTGACCTGGTTCAACATCCAGTTTTTTCATGCCATATACAACACAGGCTAAAGGTTCGGTAAAAGCACCTGCAGCGTAGCTTACATTGTCAGGTAATTTGAAGAGACCAGTGTATTTTGACAGGCAGTATTCAGCAAAAGCACCGTTTGTACTAACCCCAGGCACGCTCATGTTTTCACAGAGATGTGTCTGGCCAGCAGCACAAGCATAACAGGCGTTGCAATTCTGAACCGGATTGACCACTACTCGGTCTCCTTGTGCAAAAAGACCTAGTTGTTTCGGAACTTTCCCCACCTTGACAATTTCCCCGCTGAATTCGTGACCGAGAACTAATGGCCCTTTTCCGGTGGGAGTGTCCAGCGGACTGAGACCGTAATAGTAGGATATATCCGAACCGCATATCCCTACATTTTTCACTCTTACCAATATGTCGGTTTCTGTAACTGGAGGAACTGGAATTTCCTCAAGCAACATTTTTTCGGCTTCATAGAAAACTTGCGCCTTCATTCTCTCAGCCACTTGTGTTACTCCTTAGTCCTGGCAAAATCAAAACTAGCACCAGCCAGGGGGTCAGGTCTTGATTTTTGAATCTTTGCTGCTTGAGCAGTCCTTGTGACGACTCTGCCCATCTGTGGTTTTCAAGCCGTGCGTACCAAAACCATTAACATTGCAACTTTTACGGTCTCACTTCAAAAATAAAATTCACAATTCAAGACCTGACCCCTCTTGTTTCTCTTAGCCAAACTTCTCAATAAGACTGTCAAGATATCTCTTATTATCTTCAGTCACCTTCAATGCTTTTGGCCAGAAACACAAATCAATAGTCCACCATTCATCATCATAGCCGGCTTCCAGGATAGCGGGGATGATCTTGTCGAAATCTAACACTCCGGTACCAAGAGGAGCGTGGGTGCTAGTTTCATCATTGTGCAAGGTTTCGTCTGAATCAATCAGATGGATGTGGCCAATTTTTCCGGTTAACATATGGGCAAATTGAACCACGCCACCATCCAGGGTCTCTTTTTGACCCAGCTGCCGGGACCCCACCACTGAGCACATATGGGCGTGACACGAATCAAAGAGAATTGAAAAATTAGGATGATCCACTTTATAGACCATGCGGATTACTTGGCTCGGTTTATTGAAGAGAAAACCCGGTTCGAATTCCCAAATTAGCTTTACCCCGCTCTTTGCGCAGATACCAGCGGCCATATTCCAGACTTCGGCGACTTTGGCAAAGCATGTTTCATAATTCATACCCCCGGGTATGGTTGTGGGAGCATCAACGGTGTCAACTCTTAGTTTAGGAATACGGAGGTCGTCACAGATTTCTAGATTTCTCTTAACTACATCGAGATAATCATTGTTCTTGGTAGTTGCTGGTGAGGGAAACGGTGCCGCTACTCCGGATACTTCCAGGCCATAGTCAACCAGCATTTTCTTGATTTCTTTGCGTCTTTCCTTTGTATTGGGTTCGAGATGCGGTGGGAACGCTGCCATCTCAATCCCATCAAAACCTTGGCCAGAAAGCGCCTCAAGTACAGTTTCCAAGGGAATAGGGTCCTCCTGGTATCCACCCCATATATACGCCCATGCCCCGATTGAGGTTTTCTTTTTCATGACCTACCTCCTCATATGGACGACCTCAGTTATGTTATATGCAATGTAATATATTATAGCATTTTCTTGTACGTTTTGTCAAATTTCTGGGCCGATTTAAAAAAGTCATACTCCTCTCTTTTTTTGTTTGCTAGGCCGAAAAGGCAGTAATGATGAGAATCTAATCATGACATGCCATGTCCGGACATTTTTCCCCATCATATTTCCTGGCAGCAATTCCAGTAATTTCAGCTCGATTATCCTTGATTCTGTTTCGGTCTGTGGTTCTTGCCGCTTTTGGAGGCAAAGTGTCTTCTATTCACATCTGAGCCTTTTGCGGTATCAGTATTAACATCGTGGTAATCACCCGGTATAGAACCGACTATCAGCCCTACAATTTCGTCGGTAGTAGTTTCTTTGGTCATTCTCTCGGCTATCTTTTTTCCTCGACGCATTATCAGGAGTCTGGAAGCCACTGAAAAAACGTCGTGCAGTTGATGGCTAATAATTAATACGGGTATATCCTGAGAGCTCAATGTTCTTATTAAGTTGAGAACGTTTTTTTGTTCAACTACTCCCAGGGCAGCAGTAGGCTCGTCCATAATAAGAAGCTTGGCATCCCAATAAATTGACCTGGAGATTGCCACGGCTTGTCTTTGACCACCGGATAGAGTCCTAATCTGTTTTTTTAGTGAAGGAACCTCTATCTCTAACTGGTCCAATACTTTTCTCGATTCAGAGAGCATATAGTCATGGTCCAGAATTTTAATAAGGCCCAGGAAACGTTTCAATTTTTCTCTTCCCAGGAAGATGTTTGAATAGACATTCAGATTCTCGGCCAGGGCAAGGTCCTGGTAGATGGTCTCAATACCTATCTTGAGAGCATGCATGGGATTATCTATCCTGGTTTCTTTTCCTGCAAAAAAAATCTTTCCCCTATTGGCATGATAAACACCGGAAATAACTTTTATCAAAGTGGATTTTCCGGCCCCATTGTCTCCCAGGAGTCCCACTACCTCGCCCGGGAATATTTTCATATCCATATTGTCTACCGCGGTGAGACCGCCAAATCGTTTGGTAATGTTCTTGACTTCCAGTAGTGGCTCCATTTTACCTAATCCTTTCCGTGAACTAATTTGGGAAGAAACTGATCGATAAGTACAGCAAGAATGAGGATGCAACCAACAGCTATATAAAGATTGTAGGTTGGTACCCCGAGATTGACCAAACCTATCTGCAAGACTCCGATAAGCAATACCCCGATGATTGTCCCCCCTATGCTTCCAGTCCCGCCGTAGAGACTGGCTCCGCCGATAACCACTGCTACAACCGCATCTAGAAGACGTGCGCTTCCAGCAGGCGCTCTGCCCGTGATAAACATCAGAACGTAGCATACTCCAGCTAAGGAAGCAAAGAAAGAGGAGATCATATAGACTTTTATTAGATGCCTCTTAACGTTGATGCCAGAGCGTTCAGCCGCATCCACACTACCCCCTATGGCGTAGGTATGCTGACCAAAGCGAGTTTTGGCCAGGATAAAAGCAAATATAGCAATAAAAATAAATGCGATAATGGTAACATTGGGAACAATAGGCACCAGATTCTGTAGCTCAAGCCTGGTAATATTCTCTGGTATTTTGAAAAAGGTAAAGGCTTTTTCGGGGAGCCAGTAGATAAGATATCCGTGTCCTATGGAAGATACCAATGTGGGTAAATTGTGTATGGGAACATTATTAGAGATTATCTCGGCAAAGCCGTAGGCAATTCCATACATTCCAAAAGTGGCAATGAAAGGAGGAACTCGCAGTTTGGCTACCAGTAAACCATTGATTAGCCCAGGAAGCAAACCCAGGACCAGAGCGGCGGCGATGCCAGAGGAGACAGCCACAGATTGGGAAATTCCGGCTGCCTGTAAGGTTACCATTACTTTGGCGCAAATGACCCCGCTGAATCCCACCATAAAACCAACTGACAGGTCGATTCCTCCAGTGATAATGACATAAGTCTGACCGGTTGCCAGCAGGAGCACGACAGTGGAAGTGAGCAGAATATTCTGCAGATTTCTCAGGCTTAGATAGTTGGTTCCAAAAATAGCAAAGAAAACCAATTCAATGGCAAGAAAGATGAGGATCCATCTCTTTACCAGAATGACCAATATTTCTCTAAAATCTGCTTTGTCCATCATTCCTTATACACTAGCTCTGGGAAGAATTGGTCAATAAGCACAGCCACAATGAGGATACATCCTACAGCTATGTATCGATAAAAAATTGGTAGACCCATAAGCATCAGACCATTATTCAGAGTGCCAATAAGCAGCACCCCGATGATGGTACCCCAGATATTTCCTTTTCCTCCCATTAGACTCGCTCCGCCAATAACGACTGCGGCAATAGCAAAGAGCTCATAACTTGAGGTATATTGGGTGTGAACTCCCATGTTAATCTTGAATACCAGCAGTGCTCCGGCACAAGATGCAAAAAAAGCTGATATCATATAGGTTTTAATCAAATGGCGGGAAACGTTGATGCCAGCCCGTTCAGCCGCATCCACACTACCCCCTATGGCGTAGGTATGCTGACCAAATTTTGTCTTGGCAAGGACAAAAGCAAATATCACTAGAAGGATAGCTATAACAAGAACAGGAAGCGGGATGATCTTCATCAGGTTCCAAATGTCAGCTCGTTCGGTTAGGACAGGTCTAGAGAAAAAGCTAAGTCCCGTTTTTGGCGAGAAATAGGCAATATAGGCCATGCCAATGTCCCTTACCCTGGGCGGCAGAAAAGCTATGGGAAAACCCTCCGAAAATCTCCAGGCCAGACCGTTGGCTATGCCCCACATCCCCAGAGTGGCAATAAAAGGCGGAACCCTGAGCTTGGCTATAAGAATCCCGTTGATAAGTCCTGGAATGAGTCCTAGAAGTATTCCCACCGAACATCCGGCCGTAATGCTGACAACCTGGGGGAGACCGGCAGCATGTAAATCTCTCATTACTATAGCGGAGACAACGCAAACAAATCCCATTACGAAACCGATGGATAGGTCAATACCCCCGCTGATGATGACAAAAGTCTCACCCGTTGCCAGTAATAGGAGGGTGGTAGCAGCCAGGATAATATTAGAAAAATTCCTGAGACCAAAGAAATTCTTCCCCAGGATACTGAAGAGGATGAGCATGCATATCAGGAAAAGCAGGGCCCAGTTCCTGGCAACATGGCTGAGTGTTTTTCTGTCTCTTTTCTTGTGCATCGCAGAAGGATTACCTGTTGTTCTCATGTAAAGCCTGTTCAGTGAATGGAGACGACACGAACCAGATGGCTCTATGTCGTCTCCATTTCATGCAATCCTAGTTTCACCTCTTGCTCTCTCATCTCCCTTTATTTGTAAATGTACTGTTGTGCATCCGGATCGTTGACGTTGTCCTTAGTGAAGACAAAGAATCCCGGGATGACCTTCTTAGGTATCTCTGCACCTTCAGTGAGATACTTATATCCCCACTCTACGCACAAGGCGCCCATTTCCGCTGGCATCTGGGCTAAGATAAGGTCTATCTCACCTTTTTGCAAGGCTTCAATAAGTGTCAGAGTAGCATCCCAGGTGGCGATTTTTACTGCTCCTATCAATCCGGCACTAGCTACAGCTTGATATGCCCCTTGAGCGCTGAATACGTTCACTCCAAAGACTCCAGCAATATCAGGGTCCTTTTGTAGAGCTGCACTGACCTGAGCTGCCGCTGTCTCCTGCAAATCCAAACAGTATTCTACCCCTACTAACTCCATGTCGGGAAATATCTCTATTCCTGCCCTGAATCCGTTTTCCCGGCCAATAACACTGGAGACGTCCGGATTGGTATTCTCCAGGAATACCTTCCCTTTTCCGCCCAGCAAGACAGCCATAGCGCCGGCAACCACCTGACCTCCCAGGAAATTGTCGGTACCGATGTAGGACAAGGGGAAACTGTACTTACTAGCTTTAGAGTAGTCACCGTCTCCCAGGTAGGTATCAACAGTGATAATCGGAACTCCGCTGTCATAAATCTCTTTCAGTACAGGAATCAGAGCTTCTGTCGATGTAGGAGCAGTGAAGAGCAGGTCAATATCGCCACGAGCAATAAGGGCTTTCAGAATAGGTACCTGATATTCTGGCCCCCAAGCCTTAGGGAACTCTCCTACGATTAACTCAACCCCCAATTCCTCTGCCATTGCTTTAGCTCCTTTCTCCATAGTGAAGTAAAAAGGATCTGCAATACCTGGCATAAAGGCAAATTTCAGTTTTTGAGCGCTGACGCCTGCGGCAAAAGATAATAGCAAGCAGACGCACAATAAACCAATCACGATTCTTTTCATTTTATTCTCCTTTGTTGATGTGTTTAACCAAACTTCCCATTCACCTCCTTTTTAGACCTATTTATTCTTACTACTAAGCATCATCACATTATTGATAAAAAGTTAGAGAGGCAGTAACAAGCGGATACTGAATAATAGGAAAGTATAGCAAATTAGGAGAAAATGTCAACAAGGGATTGAGCTCAAATAGCCCACAATTGGGCTACATCTACCGCAGGAATTGGGAAAGATCTTTGCTAGCCCTTTCTAACGCCCGGTGCGGACATAAAAACGATCATTTTATGGAGCAGCCACAGTACGTCGTACTGTACTTGGACTCAAATCTCCAGTGTTATGAAGTAGCAGATGAAGGACGGAAAGAGCAAAGATTATCCAGAGTACCGGAGCAATCTCACGGTATTTTCTTAGCATAATCTTAATCAATACATAGAAGACAAACCGGAAGGCAAGACCGGTGCTGATGGTAAGAGCATCGATGCTGCGACTTGCATTTATGAAACAAGTGCAGTAATATAGGAGAGGATTAGAGGTGAGGACAGCTAGTATACTCACTGGTTGGACGGTTAGAGAACATTGAGCACGTATCAAGGGTATATCTTTACCTAGAGAGAAGAGCCAGGGAGTTAAAGAAAAATATACTGTAATGATTTCGTGAACATCACAGTCCTTTAAATCACAAAGTGAAGGAGGGTACGATGCTTAGCTTTGGGGAGGAATTACTGTTATTAGCGTTGGATGACGAA
>JAUWRE010000072.1 GCA_030610725.1 Candidatus Aerophobota bacterium
TTAGAGAGTAAGGAAAGAAAATATGAGCAGAACAAGGACTATTTTTTATTGCATTTTGGTTACTCTTTTTACCACAGCAGGAGTTTTAGGAGGCTTCCTTATTTCTGACCTATACGATATTCCCCATATTGACCTGCTGGAGGACTATCAGCCTAGTGGAATTACCAGAATGTATTCCAAGGAAGGTGAGGTTCTGGCAGAGTTCTTCTTAGAAAGGCGGGAAGTCGTTTCTCTTTCTAGAATTCCTCTTCAGATGCAAAGAGCATTTATTGCTATGGAGGACCACAGATTCTACCGACACCGAGGACTGGATTTTAAACGTATATTCAAGGCTATCTGGATTGACATAATTGAGTGGAGAAGCTGGGATAGAGCCCAGGGGGCAAGCACTATTACTCAACAACTGGCCAGAAATCTCTTTCTGACTCACGAGAATACTCTTACTCGGAAAATAAAGGAGATGATTCTGGCCATTCAAATAGAAAGAGTATATAGCAAAGAAGAAATCTTGAAAATGCATCTTAATCAAATATTTTTTGGAGAAGGAGTATATGGGGTGGCTGAGGCAGCCTCTTTTTACCTGGGGAAAAAAGTAGAGGAGCTTAATCTAGCCGAGAGCGCATTCTTAGCTACTATCCCCAGAAGTCCTGTTTATTATTCTCCTGTTAAATATCCTGAGCATACCGAGAGCGGCAAAAAGATTATTCTGAAAAGGATGTATGACTTAGAATTTATCACTAAGGAGGAGTGGGAAGAGGCGGAAAAAGAGCCCGTTAAAATAATAGCCAACCGAGAAAAAAGGAGTGCCGCCAATATCCATTGGGCGCCCTATTTTGTAGAATGGATTCGTCAAAAAGTAGAGAAGGAGTATGGCTATGATAGATTTTGGCGAGGAGGATTAAGGGTCTATACTACTTTAGATTTGAACTTGCAAAAGGCAGCCGAGGATAGCTTAGTAGACTATCTAAAAGAAAACGACCACCAAGGAGCTTTAGTAGCTATGGATCCTCATACTGGTTTCATAGAAGCTCTGGTAGGAGGAAGGGATTTCTGGGAAAATCAATATAATAGAGCTACTCAGGCTCGTCGTCAAACTGGCTCTGCTTTTAAGCTTTTCACTTATACAGCGGCCATAGATACAGGGAAATTTAATTCTGTCAGCCCTTTCTTCGATGCCCCTATTACTTTTAAAACAAGCACAAAAGTGGGAAAGAGCGCAGAAATTAAGGAGGAGGGAGAGTTTTGGTCTCCACAGAATTACGAGAAGTATTTCTGGGGCGAAGTCTATCTCTGGCAGATGTTTGCTCATTCTATAAATGTTTCCTCAGTTAGACTTCTACAAGAGGTGGGAGTAGGAAAGGTAATTGATTATGCTCGCAAATTAGGCATTGATAGCCCCTTGAATCACGACCTTACTCTTACTTTAGGTACCTCAGGGATGACTCTCTTGGAGATAGTCAGGGGTTATGCTACCATAGCCAATTATGGAATAAAAGTAAGGCCTATGTTTATACAAAAAATAGAGGATCGAGAAGGAAGAATTTTAAAGGAAAACTTCCCGCAAGGAGAAACAGTTCTTTCTCCTCAGACTTCTTTCGTAATGATTGACTTATTGAAGAAGGCTATTGATTACGGGACAGGACGAAGAGTAAGATTGTTGGGTTTTGATAGACCTTGTGGAGGGAAGACGGGAACAGTAGGATGGCCCAGAGAAAAAGATACGGATAAGACAATTGACGCCTGGTTTATAGGCTTCACCCCTGACCTGGTAGCAGGGGTATGGGTAGGCAATGATGATGCCAGTCCCCTGGGAGAGAAAAAAACGGGAAGTGCAGTAGCCATACCTATCTGGACAGAATTTATGAAAAGGGCTTTAGATAATCAGCCGGTAAAAGATTTTTCCTCCCCTCCCGGAATAGTTTTTAAGAAAATAAACATTGAAACAGGACTTTTAGCTACTCCCAAATGTGAAAATGCCCTGTGGTTTGCCTTCCTGGAAGGAACAGCTCCAAAACAATACTCTTCTTTGCGGTAAGTACTCAGTGAACCACGTCATGGCGAGCAAGGTCCCTCGCCTGTCTGCGTGCGGATACGCATAGGCAGGCTTGTCATTGCGAACGGAGTGAAGCAATCTCGATTGGATCGCTCGGGATAAACTCCGCAATCTCAATCTCCATCAGAGATTGCCACGTCGTCCTGAAGGCCTTCAGAATTCCTCGCAATGACAAGAAGGAACTTACTTCACTGGTATATTTACTCTTTGCGAAATACTAAATACGAGATACGAAATACGATTATAGTCCGGCCTGTTTTCTTAGGGCAGGAGCAGAATCAATTTTCTCCCAGGTAAACTCTTTTTCACTTCGGCCAAAATGACCGTAGCAGGCAGTTTTTTTATAAATAGGACGTAAAAGGTCCAGTTTTTTGATTATACCACGAGGAGAAAGATCAAAGTTATCCCTGATTACCTTTTTTATTTTAGAGTCAGGGATCTTAGCTGTACCGAAACCATTTATCATAAGAGAGATAGGTTCACTTCTTCCGATAACATAGGCAAGTTGGATTTCGCACTTTTCTAGAATTCCTGCTGCCACTAGATTCTTGGCGATATAACGAGCCATATATGAGCCTGACCGATCAACCTTAGTAGGGTCTTTGCCGGAGAAACATCCCCCCCCATGAGAACCTACACCTCCGTAAGTATCGGCAATTATCTTTCTTCCTGTCAGACCTGTATCTGCTTGAGGTCCACCTATTTTAAAAGATCCGGTGGGATTAATATAACATGCCATTTCTTCATTTACATATTGGGCAGGGATGCAGTGCTTTATTACTTTTTCTATTATTTCATCTTCGATGTCTTCTACTTCTACCTCAGGGCTATGTTGAGTGGAGATTACCACTGCTTTTACCTTTTTGGGAGTACCATCTTCATATTCTATTGTGACCTGTGATTTTCCATCAGGACGAAGATAGGGCAAGATTTTCTTTTTTCTCAGCTCAGCCAATTGCCGGGTTAGTTTATGAGCTAAAACTATAGGTAGAGGCATAAACTCGGGGGTTTCCGTAGTAGCGTAGCCAAACATCATTCCTTGATCTCCTGCTCCGTCCCTATCTACACCAAGGGCAATATCAGGTGATTGCTCGTGAATAGAGGTAATCACTGAACAGTTTTTATAGTCCAGCCCAAAAGCTGCCTGGGTGTATCCTATTTCTTTTATGGTTTGGCGAACTATACGTGGTATGTCTATATAGCAACTGGTAGTAATTTCTCCTGCTACAAAGACCAATCCCGTAGTAGTCAAGGTTTCACAAGCTACCCTTCCCTGGGAGTCTTTTTCTAAAATAGCGTCCAGAATAGCATCTGAAACCTGGTCGGCAATTTTATCTGGATGTCCTTCTGTTACTGATTCGGAAGTAAATAAATACTTTTCTTTTGCCATTGATAAAATCCTTTCTTCTACATACTAATTTGGAATTCTGTGCGTTACGACTCCTCCTGTTATAGACAATTTTGGCGGGATACGAGCAAAGTGAGTAAGGATGCAGTTCTCCAAATAGGCCCTCTCTTCTATCAAAACATCATCCCAGAGGATACATTTCTCCAGTCGGGCTTCTCTCTTGATAGTTACTCTATCGCCAAGAGTCGTATATTTTCCTATTTTAACCTTTTCCTTTATACAGCAGTTATTTCCTATCACTACCGGGGGGTTTAGGCTGGCTGATTTTGAAATCTGGGCATTTTCCCCTATCCAGATCCCCTTTTTTATTTCTCTTCCTGAGATTTTAATTCCTGTTTTTCCTTTGAGGATATCTCTCTGTGCCTTCATATAGTCAGCCAAATTTCCCATGTCTATCCAATAATCATCCATTAAGTATCCATACACTGCTTCTCCTCTTTTGACCAGAGAAGGTAGAACCTGATGTCCCAAATCATATGGCTCACCAGCCGGGATATAAGAGAAAATATCTGGCTCAAAAATATATATACCAGCATTTATCTCATCAGAAAACGCATCTCCCCAACTTGGTTTCTCTACAAATTGAGTAATTTTTTCTTCCTTATTCCGCAATGCAACTCCGTATCTAAACTTTTCTTTTGTCTTTTTCAATACAACCGTAGCTAGAGCTACTTTTTGTTTATGGAATTGTACAGCTTGATGGATATTAAAATCAGTAATTCCATCAGCGCTCAATACCAGGAAAGTATCCTTGAAGTAAGATTCCATTTTTTTTAATCCACCAGCAGTACCCATGAGACTATCTTCTTCCGAATACAACACCTGCATATTAAATTTTTCTCCACCTTTTACATAATCCTTTATCTGGCTTCCCTGATGATAAAGATTGATTACTGCCTCATTTATCTTAGATTTTCTCAGTAAATTTAAAGAATAGAACAAGGAAGGCTTGTTAATAACAGGAATCATAGATTTAGAGACTCTATCGGTAAGTGGTCTCAGGCGTGTCCCAAGTCCTGCTGCCAGAAGCATTGCCCGCAAGGCATCCTCCTAGAATTTCCTTAAATTGCCTCTTTTTGGACAATTTCTAGAATATTCTCCAGCGTTTCTGCCTCCAATAAAGACTGATGGTATTTTCTATGTCTTAGGAAACGAGAAACCGTAGCCAGAGCTTTTAGATAGTTCCCGGCTGCATCCTTAGGTGCGCCCAATATAAAAAAAAGATGAACCGGTTCTTTATCTAAGGCCTCAAAGTCAATACCTTTTTTGGAAATGCCAATTGCCCCTACTAGAGATTTGATTCCTGAGGAACGAGCATGGGGAATAGCTACATTGTAGCCGATTCCCGTACTTCCTAGTTCTTCCCTCTCTTTAATGACTTTAAGGAATTCTTTTTTATCTCTGAGTTTGCCTGTTTTTTCTAACAAACTGGTCAATTCTTCTAATACTTCTTCCTTTGTTCGAGCTTTCAGTTTTGGCTCAATAGCCTTTTTACTTAAGAAATCCTTTATGTACATAAGCATCTCCTCCTATGAAACAAGAATGTGTTATTTTAAACCTGCGGTTCGATTACAACGAAAGCACCATTTTCTTTTTTATAAGCCACGTTAATCTGATTAGTATTGCTATTCAAGAAAATGAAAAATCGGCTTCCCTCCATTTCTAGTTGCATCACTGCTTCATCCGCTGTCATTGGTTTAGCAATTTCCTTGCTGGTGTAAATCGTTTTATGCTCGGCACCGGAAGAAGCTGGAGAGGATGGAGATGAAGCTCTTTTCCCTGCTAAGGTGTCTCGAGATCTATGAGATTTAATTTTTTCTTTGTGTTTTTTTGCCTGCCTATTTACCTTATGTATACCCGCTTCTATGGAGTTATATAGATCAGAGTCTATTCCATTCCCGTGAACGGTAACTCCATCTGCTATAACGCTTATCTCAGTGAGATAAGCGTCTTTTTCTGCTCTAATTGTTACCCGAATAGAGAGAATTCGACGGAAATATTTGTTTAGGCTACTGAGCTTCTTCTTAATATATGCATCAATTTGCTCAGTAATACAAATACGGCTCCCACTTATATCGATTTGCATTTCTTCACCACAGGCTAATCGCTAAAAAACCCGGCTGAATAAGCATAAATAAAAGCCTTTTCTTTCATCTCTTCTCAAATTTGTTATCTTTATTCAGCCGGGCAAAGTTCAGGAACTACGCTTCCCAATCTATGCTTTAACTACATTAACCGCCTGCAAACCGCGGTCCGTTTTTTCTACATCAAAAGAAACTTTCTCTCCCTGTTCCAAGCTCTTAAATCCCTCCATGCTGACGTTGGAAAAATGAACAAAAACATCCTCGCCATTTTCTCGTTCAATAAACCCAAAACCTTTACGGTCATCAAACCATTTGACCGTTCCTTCTTCTGACATACTCTTTGCCTCCTTATCCTAACATTTGAGCTAAAAGCTCAGAAAATTATAACATACGCAAATAAATTTGTCAATCAATCAAGGTTGAGGTGCTCGGGCCAACGCGAAAACATAGACATCTTTCACTCTTGCTTCCTTGAGCACTTTTGCTGCTTCTTTAATGGTTGTTCCCGTGGTATAAACGTCATCCACTAGAAGCACATTCTTTGCTTGAAATTCATCTCTGTTTTTTACCGTAAAGGCTTCTCTTAG
>JAUWRE010000174.1 GCA_030610725.1 Candidatus Aerophobota bacterium
CTAACCTGAGCTGCTATTCCTGTGAAACATGCCATAGCAAAGGCAAGAATAATCTTATGGATAAGACTTGCCTCACATCGCCATTTAAATAGGTTGTACCTTACATCCTTGTACTTGTCCAGCACCGTCACTGACATATCACCATCCCCCTACTTTGCTTCTTTCGCCTCAGCAATTATCCTCTGAACAACCTCATCGGGAGCCTTTTCATAATGAGAAAATTTCTTTGTAAAAATCCCTCGCCCCTGAGTCATGGAGCGAAGAGCTGTAGAATAGCTATGTAATCCAGCCAGGGGAACATAGGCCTTTATCTTCTGTTGTCCGGCAAAAGGCTCTACTTCCAGAATACGACCTCTTCGTGAATTTAGGTCTCCGTTTGTCTCTCCCATAAACTCATCAGGAATCTCAACTTCAACTTCAGCGATTGGCTCTAGAAGGAATAGCTTAGCCTGTTCAAGTGCCTTCTTCAACCCCATAGAACCAGCAATTTGGAAAGCTATATCAGAGGAATCCACCTGATGGTAAGTACCATCAAAAAGAGTAACCTCTATATCAACCACACGGCAAGAGGCTAAAATTCCCTTTCCTAAAGTCTCTTTAACTCCCTTTTCTACAGCAGGTATATAGCGAGAGGGAACTGCTCCGCCCTTAATCTTATTCACAAATTTGAATCCTTCTCCACGTGCTAGAGGCCTCACGCGAAGCCAAACATCTCCGTATTGGCCATGACCCCCTGTTTGCCTCTTGAACCTTCCCTGAGCCTCAGCACTTGCAGCGATAGTCTCTCTATAAGGAACTTTAGGCTCACTTGTTGCTACCTCCACATTAAATTCACTTCTTAAACGCTCCATCATTATTTTCAGATGTACCTCGCCAGTTCCTGAAACAATAGTCTGCCCTGACTCCTTGTCTATCTCCACTTTAAGAAGAGGATCTACCTTTAGTAATTTAGCTAGAGCAGTACTCATCTTCTGGTCATCTTTCTGCCCCTTGGGTTTAAGAGCTACAGAAGTACTAGGAGAAGGGAAATCCAGAGGGGGAAAGACTACTGGATTCTCTTTACTGGAAAAGGCATCTCCTGTATCAGTATTTTTGAGTTTGACTATTGCTCCTATGTCACCAGCAATTACTTGAGAAGTCTCTTCCCGTGCAAGACCCTCTAGCAGGTATACCTGCCCAACTTTTTCCTCCTTCTTCTTGGTCGAATTATAAACACTACCTCCTGAAGAAAGAGTGCCTGAAAAAACCCTGAATAGACTTACTTCTCCTAGATGAGCTTCAGAAAGAGTCTGGAAAACAAAAGCAGATAGTGATTCATTATCAGTTATCTCTTTTCCAGATAGAGGAGAGGGTGAAAAACTAGCTAAAGAATCTAAGAGAAAATCAATACCTATTACCTTTACCGCAGAACCACATATAAGGGGGATGAATAAACCTCTAATAATACCATCCGCTAATCCTTTCTTTATCTCAGACTCGCTCAACTCCTCATCCTCTAGATATTTTTCGATAAGGGCATCATCCGTCTCTGCCACCCCCTCTAGCAGCTTTTTCCTCAATATTTCCACGTCCCCTTTTAATTCTTCAGGAATCTGACCATCTTTAACTGTACCATTTTCATATATCTTCGCTTTTAAGCTAATCAAATCAATAAATCCACAGAAGTTATCATTCTGCACTAAAGGAAGCTGTAAAGGAAGGCAAGGGATAGAAAACCCCTTCGTTATCTCTTCCACTAATTTGGTAAATTCTATTTTTCCTTCATCTAGTTTATTAACAAACATTAAAAGAGGAACTTTCTCCTTGCTTACATACTGCCAAATTCTTCTCGTCTCACTATTTGTAGCTGTCGAGGGAGAAACAACCATTAGAGCTGTCTCCACAACTCTAAGAATAGGAATTAATTTCCCTATAAAATCAGCGAACCCGGGCGTATCCAGAAAATTGATTTTACAATCCTGCCTGGTTAGATGGAATAAAGAAGGGTAAATACTAAATCCACGCTTTTTTTCCACACTATCGTAGTCAGAGGCTGTGTTTGCCTGCTCTACGCTTCCCATCTTATTTATCATTTTCATCTGGTAGAGCATAGCCTCAATCAAAGATGTTTTCCCGGCACTCTGTGCTCCTACTAGGGCTACATTACGTATTTTTTCTGTAGAAACAGCCATTATTTATGACCTCCCTTTCTTTAGCGTATAGCGTTTAGCGTATAGTGGGAAACAAAAACGCAAAGCCATAGTGTGAAATTCAAAAGTTTTGAATTTTGAATTATAGTTTTCCGCTTTTAGCTTTGAGTTTTTAGTTTTGATGATTTATTCTATACGCTATCCGCTAACCGCTCTACGCTAACTTTTATTCCCTGGTTGTATTACCAGCAAAACTTGCTGATTTTATTCTCGCTGTGTATTCAATCTCTCTTTTCTCTTGAGAAGGAATCTCAACTCGGTAAAAGAAAAACCCCTCTCTCAGCTCATCTGCACTAGGATAGCTCTGCAGACTCCGTAGCTCCCCATAGAAACGCTCCACCACCTCAATCGTTACAGGTACTCGCCTGTAGTTATGAAGGATTATTTTATAGCTGTATTCGTTAAAAATCACTTTACGACCCTGCTCATCCTGTTCAGATTCTGCAGGTTTCATATAGACTAATATCCTCTCTCCTTTTAGGTTTTTTGCAGGCCCTAAATATATTTTACCTATTTCCTGCAGAGAAACCTCAGCTAAATGAACCTCTCCTAAGAAAATCGTTCTTTCATCATAACCATTCTGATAAATATATACCCGCCCCTCAGGCAGGGGTATACCCAGCCCGTCCTCGCTTATGTTATCAAATAATAATTCCTCTCTCACTTCCTCTCCATAGTTATCCCAATCGAAGAGGTATATTTTGGTAACTGGAACATTTTTTTTAGAAAAGAGTAGAAATCTTTTTTCCTGGCTGGCTCTAATAGTCACAGGATAAGAAAGAGGATAGGAAATATCCGAAATAGAAAAGGAGGTAGTCAGTGATGATTCTGAAAGATTCCCAGGAGATATTGAACTCTCATCAACTGATAGAGGCAATCGGGTAACTAAAGTTAGATAAGCTTCGAAAAAGTTCATCTCGGTCTTGTTACTTACCCCTGCCCAACTATATATATTCGTAGAGGTAGCTTCTTTATCTATCTCTAGTTGATAACTTAAATCCCAACTTAAACC
>JAUWRE010000058.1 GCA_030610725.1 Candidatus Aerophobota bacterium
TCTTTCTTTGCCATTTCTTCAATAAGTTTTATTTCCCTTTCCTCTAATCTTAAACTCATAACATTCATCCGGCTAGCCTCCTTTTATCCTTCTGGATGTATCATCAATTATACGAGAGCTATATCTGCCGTATTTTTCAAGCTTTTCAAGCTTAACGAGCGCCATATCCTTACTTAAAATGCCCTTCTCTTATCTTGACTGAACGAATATGTTCAGTATAGGGCCCTTCACTTAAAGCAATGTTGGTGATGTCAAAACTCATTAACCTTAACGCTTCTTTAGAAAGAGATTGGTAGGTCATACTTTTAAGGAATGTCTCTACAGAAAGCCCGGAGAATCTTTTTGCTGAGCCTCCTGTAGGCAAAATATGGTTGGTTCCGCTTAAATAATCGGCGGCAGCCACCGGTGAGTAATCACCCAAAAAAACCGAGCCAGCATTCTTTATATTCTTAAAAACATCATCAGGGTTTTTGGTCATTATTTCCAGGTGTTCCGGGGCAAAGTCATTGGCAAACTGAATAGCCTCATTTAGAGTATCAGCGATGAGGATAGCCCCATAATCAGCTAAAGACTTTTCAATAAAAGCCTTTCTCAAACAATGGCTAACTTCACCTTTTAAATATTTATAAACTCTTTCGGCTAATTGTTCTGAGGTGGTTATCAGGATAGCACAGTTGTCCCCGGCATGCTCAGTCTGAGAGAGGATGTCTCTGGCAATATACTCATAATTGGCTGAATCATCAGCAATAATGAGAATTTCGCTGGGTCCAGCCGGAGAATCTATAGCTACTTTACCTAGACTAAAAAGATAAGCCTTAGCCGTCTGAACATAAGCATTACCTGGTCCCACTACTATGTCAACTTGAGGAATAGTGGATGTCCCGTAAGCCAAAGCGGCGATGGCCTGCACTCCCCCTATATTGAAGAGTAAATCAGCTCCGGCTATATCAGCCGCTACTATAATAGCATCAGCCATCTCTCTTTTTAAAGAAGGAGGGCTGACTACAATTATGTTTTTTACTGAGGCTATTTTTGCCGGGACTATGGCCATTATAGCGGTAGAAGGGTAACTGGCTTTGCCTCCCGGAACATACACCCCCGCTCTTTCAACAGGGATAAACCTCTGCCCTAATTTATAGTGGGCTTCTTTTTTATTGAGAAAGAATTTATCAATAGACCAGTCCTCTCTTCTCTGACGCTGATGAAAGTCCCACACCTGCTGGTGCATTTTCTTTAGGGACACAATCAGCTCAGGGCTAACTTTCTCATAAGCAGCCTTCACTCTTTTCTGGCTAACCTGGAAGTCTTTAGGAGCTAAATCAACTCCATCAAATTGAGCGGTGAATTTGGTTACTGCCGCATCGCCTCTTTTCTCCACTTCCTTTACTATAGGAATAATGGCAGAAAGGATACTCTCTGTTTTTACATCTGCTCTTTTTAAAATTATCTGGTAGGTCTCTTTATCCAGATCTTTCAATCTCCGCGGTTGTCTCACTAAAGTAGTTCCTCCGCCTGCAAATACCCAGTGAAGCACGTCATTGCCAGCCTGCCAAAGACAGACATGAGATTGCGGAGTTTATCCCGAGCTGATTGAGATTGCTTCACTCCGTTCGCAATGACAAGCGAGGGACCTCGCTCGCAATGACGTGGATGATCGAGTATTTACAATTTCCCCCAGAGCCGTCCCGTCCTTTACCTCGATTAACCTTACTCTCACGAGTCTGTTCTTAAGTTTCTCTTCTCCCTGGAAGAAAACACGAATATAGTTTTCCGTGTAGCCAACAAGCGATCCACATTCAGGATCTCGCCTGTTCTCTACCAGGACTGTCAGGGTCTTACCTAAGAATTGAGAGGTGAAATCCTGAGAAAGCTTATTCCCTAAATCTCTCAGTAACTTACTTCTCTCTTTCTTTACCTTTTCTCCTATACGAGGTTTGATGGAATAAGCTCTGGTCCCCTTGCGGGGAGAGAACCTGAATATGTGGAGTCGACTAAACTTCATTTCCTGTAAAAAACGATAAGTATTACTAAAATTTGATTCTTCCTCTCCTGGAAAACCTACCATAACGTCACTGGTTATAGCCACAGACGGAATTTTCTCCCTCACTTTTCTTAGTAGTCTGCTGTACTCTTCCAGAGTATATCTCCTTCCCATTCTCTTAAGAATTTCTGCATCTCCGCTCTGTAGAGGAAGGTGCAAATGAGGACATATCCAGGAAGATTGAGCCATGAAATCTATCAGCTCTACAGAGAGAAGATGAGGCTCTAAAGAACTTAGCCTTATTCTTATTTTTTCTTTTAGACATTCTGCTTTCTTTAAAAGATTCACCAACTTCACTTGAGGATTTAGGTCGGTTCCGTACAGCCCCAAATTGATCCCTGTTAGAACTATTTCTTTGAATCCTTGTTCAGCTAGATTTTCTATCTCCCGGAGAACTTCAGATAAAGAACGACTACGGATTTCCTTTCCTCGCACATAGGGGATTATGCAATAAGTACAAAATTGATTACATCCGTCCTCTACCTTAACGAAAGCTCTATTGTGAGCATTAAAATTTCCAATATAAGTTTGTTTCTCCTGATGATTTTTTCCATTTCCATTAATTATATTACCTATATTTGATTTTTCTTTATTTCCTACCACTAAATCAATCCAGGGAAACATCTCCCTTAGCTTCTCTTTTTCCGCTTCAGCATAACAACCGGTAACTAGCAGTAAAGATGACCTGTTTCTAGCTTTTTTGATTAACTCAATAGATTTTTGAGCTGCCTTCTCAGTTACACTACAGGTATTGATTATATATAGCCCTGCTTTTTCTCCAAAAGAGACCGGGTTGAAACCGGATTTCTCTAGCTGCTCCCGTATTAACTCTGTTTCGTATTGATTCACCTTACAACCCAGAGTGGCCAAAGCTACCTTATCCATTGGTAAAAACCAACTTTCAAGAATTTTTGTGTAGCCCGGAAGAAATTGTCACAAAGCATCACTTAGAGTCTGATTACATGCTTGCCGAAGGACATTCCTCAAAAGCAGTGAGTGGTGAGTGGTTAATTAGTGAGTGGCGCCCTCTTCCCCTGTGGGGAGAGGGATGGGGTGAGGGAAAAATTAACCATTTAACCGATAACCCAGTGACGGAGGAAATTATCCTGAGGCACTTGTCATTAATCCCCAAAAATCTGTCTAACTTTATTGAAGAAATCTCTAGCTTTTGGCTGACCGTTTCCTCGCCCCACTTCCTCAAGTCTCTTAAGAAGTTGTTTCTGTTCGGCTGATAAGTTTACCGGTGTCTCTATAATTACCTTTACCCATTGATCTCCTCTTCCTGAGGAATGTAAATGGGGGATACCCATTTTCCGTAAACGAAATATTTTATTGGTCTGAGTTCCAGGAGGAACTTTCAACCTTGCGCTCCCGTTTAAAGTGGGTACCCTGATTTCTCCTCCTAAAGCAGCCTGGGTGAAAGTAATAGGAATCTCACAGATGACAGTATCTCCTTCTCTCTTGAATATGGGATGGGGTCCTACCCGAATAGCAATATAGAGGTCTCCTGTCGGACCTCCCCTCAAGCCAGCCTCCCCCTGACCTGTTAGTCTAAGATGAGACCCATTATCTATCCCGGCCGGTATTTTGACTTTAACCCGGCGAGTTCTGCGCACTCTTCCCGAGCCACGACATTCTTTACAGGGGTCTTTAATAATAGTACCTCTTCCATGACACTGAGTACAGGTTCTGGACATAGAGAAGAACCCTTGCGAAACAGCTATAGAGCCTCTTCCTCCGCAAGTGGAACAGGTTTGAGGACTAGAGCCGGGTTTAACGCCGCTCCCCCTGCAATCAGAACAGGTTTCATAGCGGGGAACCTGGACTTCCTTTTCTGTCCCGAAGGCAGCTTCCTTAAAGGTAATCTCTAGAGCATACTGAAGGTCTGAGCCTGGTTGACCTCCCCTGGAAGAGGTTCTGCCACCAAAAAAATTATCGAAAATACCTCCACCGCCACCAGAAGAAGACCGCTGCCCGAAGACCTCATTGAAAATCGTAAAGGGATCAAAATCGGACCCAGTGAACCCCCCACCTCCTGCCCCGATATCAGCTTGTAATCCCGCATGTCCATATTGGTCGTAAATTTCTCTCTTTTCCCCATCAGAGAGAATCTTATATGCTTCGGATACTTCTTTGAATTTCTCTTCTGCCTCTTTAGAATTGCCCCGATTTTTATCGGGGTGATATTTAACAGCCAGACGACGATAAGCTTTTTTTATATCTTCAGAAGAAACATCACGCGAAATACCTAATGTCTCATAGTAATCTCTTTTCGCCATTAAATTTAATCCTCTTTTGACGAGCGCTGCTCAATTCTCGTGGCCCCTCACCCCTTCCCTCTCCCCTAAGGGTAGAGGAGGCACGAGCGACAAGCAACGAATATCTGAAACCAAGCACCCAAAAGCTAAACTCTTTTCTCTTTCTTCGGGGGTAACAGATTTCGATTCACGAAATACTAAATACGATTCACCGTACCTTACTTCTCTACCTCGTAGTCAGCATCAGTCACGTCTTCGCCTTCTTTTCCTTTCTTCTCTTGAGCTTCTTCACTTTTCTCTTGAGTCTGTTCTCCTCCCCCGGCTTCCTTCCCAGCGGCTTCTTTATATACGGCCTGACCTAGCTTTTGAGAGACCTCGCCCAGTTTCTTTATCTTTTCTCTTATTTCATCCGGGGTTCCGGTATCTTTGACCTTTTTCAGTTCCTCTAAAGTGTCCTGTATACTCTTTTTCTCATCATCACTAATTTTATCTCCATGATCCTTAAGAGCTTTTTCTGTAGTATATATTATATTATCGGCCTCATTTTGGGCCTCGATTTTTTCTCGTTTCTTTCTATCGTCCTCAGCGTGTGATTCAGCTTCATTGACCATTTTGTCTCTTTCTTCTTCAGACAAAGCCCCTGATTCCCGAATAGTAATCTCTTGCTCTTTACCGGTGCCTTTATCTTTAGCCTTGACACTAACAATTCCATTAGCGTCTATATCAAAGGTAACTTCTACCTGAGGAACACCACGGGGAGCGGGAGCAATTCCCATAAGCTGGAATCTTCCCAAAGTCCTATTGTCAGCAACCATAGCCCTTTCGCCTTGCAGGACATGGATATCCACTGCTGTTTGACTATCAGCAGCAGTGGTAAAAATCTTACTCTCCTTAGTAGGAATGGTGGTATTTCTCTCAATGAGCTTGGTAAACACTCCTCCCAGGGTCTCTATTCCCATAGAAAGAGGGGTGACATCCAGTAGGAGAATGCCCTTTTCTATATCTCCACTCAGCACTCCTGCCTGGATAGCTGCTCCTGCTGCCACCACTTCATCTGGATTCACTCCCTTGTGGGGCTCTCTTCCAAATAGTTTTTTCACTGCTTCCTGAACCTTAGGCATCCTGGTTTGCCCACCTACCAAAACTACCTCCTTAATATCGGATGCCTTCAGTTTAGCGTCTTTAAGAGCTTGTTTACAGGGCTTCAGGGTACGATTAATCAAATCCTCAGTTAGCTGTTCCAGTTTAGCTCGAGTAAGGGTCATGGTCAGGTGTTTAGGCCCGCTCTGGTCAGCAGTAATGAAGGGAAGATTTATCTGGGTCTCCAGGCTGGAGGAAAGTTCACATTTAGCCTTTTCTGCTGCTTCCCTCAGTCTTTGTAGAGCCATTCTATCCTCTCTTAAGTCTATACCATTCTCCTTTTTGAAGTTTTCCGCTATCCAATTGACCACTTGCTGGTCAAAGTCATCTCCCCCTAAGTAAGTATCTCCGTTGGTAGAAAGAACTTCCACTATATACTCTTCGGTTTTATCCTTTTCGTCTTTATGCTTTCCCACGTCCAGAATAGAAATATCAAAAGTCCCTCCTCCCAAATCATAAACAGCAATCTTTCGCTCTTCCTTTTTTTCCAATCCGTAAGCCATTGCTGCCGCTGTAGGCTCGTTAACAATACGCTCTACTTTTAACCCAGCAATAGCTCCCGCATCCTTGGTAGCCTGGCGTTGACTATCACTGAAATAAGCAGGAACAGTAATCACAGCTCGCTCCACTTTTTCTCCCAGATACTGTTCGGCTGTCTGCTTCATCTTTTGTAAAATCCTGGCTGAAATTTCTTGTGGCAGGAACTCTCCCTTGCTTACCTTTACTTTCACCCTGCCTTCAGAATCTTCAATCAACTGATAAGAAATTTTCTTTTTTGCTTCATTTGTCGCTTCTTCCTTGTATTTACGACCCATAAGCCTCTTAATAGAATTAACAGTATTCTGAGAATTAGTCACCGCCTGCCTTTTAGCTAATTCACCTACTAACATCTCCCCCTTTTCAGTAAAAGCGACTGTGGAAGGAGTGGTACGAGACCCCTCCTGGTTGGCAATTACCGTCGGCTCTTCTCCCTCCATCACCGCTACACAGGAGTTAGTGGTACCTAAATCAATGCCGATCATTCTCTGACTCGCTTTCTTATTCATTAAATAACCTCCCTCATTATCTAGTTCATAGTTCGTTGTTCATAGACCTGCTAGCCCGTTAGTCAAGTTAGCTCATAGTAAGTTCAAAACAAAGTTCAAAAGAGCTGAACTTACCCCCCTCTCCCTTCCCTCTCCCCCGTGGGGAGAGGATTGAGGTGAGGGGAAAAAGGAAATTCCTATACTATCAAGTTAGCTCATAGTTCATAGCTCATAGCTGATAGGAAAACCAAAACAAAGTTCAAAATAGCTCAAATTGGTTAAATGGTTAATTTCCCCCCTCACTCCAGAGGAGAGCATTACTCACCAATTAACCACTCACCACTTACCATCTAATTGTTTTTGTCGATAAACAATGAACTTATCTCCTACTATCTTTATCACTCCTTTTATTC
>JAUWRE010000076.1 GCA_030610725.1 Candidatus Aerophobota bacterium
GGTAGGAGAGGAGATGATATTACGGCTAATCTGAAAACTATTCATACCATTCCTCTTGAGCTGCGTAAAAAGGTAAGAGGAAGAATTGAGGTAAGGGGAGAAATATACATATCCAGGTCCGGATTTCAACAGTTAAATAGAAAAAGAGGGCAAAAGGGAGAGTCTCTTTTTGCTAACCCCCGCAACGCTGCCGCTGGCTCTCTAAAACTTCTCGATCCTCGAATCACCAGCCAAAGACCCCTGGATGGCTTTGTTTATGCCTTACCTTATACCGTAGAAGTAAAGATTCCTTCCACACAAATGGAGTGTTTGGGGAAATTGAGAGAATGGGGATTTAGAGTGAATCCTCACTTTAGATTGTGCAAAGATATAGATGAAGTGCTTACTTATTGTCGTTTTTGGGCTAAAAAAAGGGAAGAACTAGACTATGAAGTAGACGGAATGGTAATTAAAGTAAATAATATTGACCAACAGATGAGACTGGGTTCTACCGCCAAGAATCCCAGGTGGGCTATTGCTAGTAAGTTCCGGGCTAAACAGGCAACAACGGTGATAAGAGATATCATCCTTCAAGTGGGAAGGACAGGCGCCCTTACCCCGGTAGCTATATTTGAGCCCACCCCTTTAGCCGGGACTACTATTACGCGAGCTACCTTGCACAATGAGGATGAGATTAGAAGGAAAGATATAAGAATAGGAGATACGGCTATTATTGAAAAAGGAGGGGATATCATTCCTCAAGTAGTAAAGGTAATTGAAAGTAAAAGAAGCGGCGGAGAGAAAGAATTCTCCATCCCCAAAAAGTGTCCTGTCTGTGGTGCTAAGGTAATTAAGCTAGAAGATGAGGCAGTGAGTAGATGCATAGGTTCATCCTGTCCGGCTCAGTTGAAGGAAAAGATTGCTCATTATGCTCAAAGAACGGCTATGGATATAGAGGGTTTAGGAGATAAGTTAATTGAGCAATTGGTCGATAATAAGATTATCCTGGATGTATCTGACCTTTACAAGTTGGACATTTCTATTCTCTCTTCTCTGGAGCGAATGGGGGAGAAGTCTGCTCAAAATCTTCTTTCTCAAATTGAAAAGAGTAAATCGCAGCCTTTGAGCCGACTTATTTTTGCTTTAGGCATTCGTTATGTAGGAGCAGGGGGGGCTCGTATATTAGCCGACAATTTTTCCTCTTTAGAAGCGTTAGCAACCGCTTCCCAGGGAAGCCTGGAAGAGATTCCCGAAATTGGCCCTAGAACTGCCCAGTCAACCCTCCTCTTTTTTCAGGAGGAGAAAAACAGAGAGCTATTAGCTAGATTAAAGAAGTGGGGAGTACGAATGGAGGAAGAGAGAGAGGAAAAGAGGGAAACTTCTCTTACTGGAAAGAGATTTGTCTTTACTGGAAGCCTGGAGCATTATACTCGTCAGGAGGCAAAGAATCTAGTAGAGAAAATGGGGGCGAGAGTAGTGAGTTCTGTTAGCCAGAAGACAGATTATGTAGTAGTGGGCGAAAATGCTGGTTCTAAATACGATAAAGCTAAGGCGCTCAGGGTGAAGACTATCACTGACGAAGAATTTAGGGAGTTAATAAAGTGATAGTAGGTTTAATGGCTGACTCTCACGATAACCTTTTCCAGATTAAAGAAGCGATAGACTATTTTAATAGAAGAAAAGTAGCGCTGGTACTTCATGCAGGAGATTATGTAGCTCCCTTTGCCATAAAGGAGCTAAAGAAGTTATTATGCCCATTTATAGGCGTTTTTGGGAACAATGATGGAGAAAAAGAGGGACTAAAAGAGATGGTAGGGCAGACAGGAGAGATTCATTTCCCTCCTTTTTCGCTGGAGCTGAGTTCAAGGAAAATTTTACTTCTTCATCAGCTTCAGAAATTGGATTCACTAAAGATACATCAATATGACCTTATCGTTTATGGACATACGCATAAGGCTGAGATAAGAAGGGAAGCAGGAACTCTATTAATTAATCCCGGTGAGTGTGGAGGTTGGCTTAGTGGCTGTGCTACAGTGGGATGGATAGACTTGGAGAAAATGAAAGCAGAAATTATAGCTCTGGCTAGAAGGGTTGCCTCTTGACTATTTGTGCAAAATTTACTAGAATGAGAAGAGTTAAAGAATCGTGCCTGGGGTTGACACGAAAAAGAAGGTTATGTATAGTAAGTTAAAATAACCTTTCTTGAAGCATAGGGCTTAGATGGTTGCCGAAGGACACTCTTTGAAAAACGTGAATCGTATCTGGTATCTTGTATCTCGAAAAAAAGGCCTTAAAACCCACAAAACGGTACGTCATGCTAGATACGAGATACGAGATTGTCCTGAGGTATTCTTGACAATAAATTTAAAGAATGGTAGAGTTACTAAAGACTTGACAAATAAAAGAAGATATGGTAATAAATGAGAAAAATGAGAAAAGGAGGTGGTAGAAGAGAGAAAGAAGAGATTGAGGTAAAGAAAAAGAAATAGAATAGAAAACAAAGAAATAATAAGAATAGAGTTATAAAAGGAGGCAAGTAGAATGAAGAAAGGGTTAATAGGAGTAGTAGTGTTGGTATTTGTGGCACTGGTTTGCGGAACTGCCTTTGCTGCAACTTTTGACAGCGTCGATATTGAGGCTACTATGGAATGGACAATTTTTAATCAGGATGGGTTCCTGGGTGGAACTGATTATGACGCTCCTGCTTTAACGGTGCCTGACTTAACAATCACCGCAGGTTCTTGGTCGGCTGGCACAGACGATGGCGCTTGGGATTACTTTACGTATACGGCGGAGATGGCCACTATCGGGCTCCATGAGTCAGCCAGTTACGCCATATATGACCTGGGGCATGACTTCACCGCAGCTCAAGGCCTAACCGTGGAAGCAGATATCGCACCTTTGAGTGTGGATATAGCATACACCGGCAGTGAGGAGTATGGAGTTGGCGGTACATATGATGCTGGCCTGTTCAGCATAGGGGCAAAGTACAATAGTACTGAAGCTTATGGTGTTCAGTTAGAGTACCCGATTGATGATTTCACCTTGACTGGTCAGTATGCATCCGGAAAGCTGCTGGGAGCAACAACAGCCTATCTAGTCAAAGGCGGGTATGTTTTGACGGCCATGGATAACAGCACGGACGATAGCGAAGTTTGGCTCTCGTACACCATTTCCGATGAAGCTACTTTTCCCGCGGAAACAGCTACAATCGCGGCAGAATTGGTTGACTATCCCGTAACTGCTACCACTCTAGTGGGAGCCACTGTCTCCAGTGTTGAAACTGGTGGCGTCAGCACCATTACCTATACGGGTACATCCGCAACTACTTTAGTTGAAGGCGTGACCTTTACGCTGGAGGTTGGTAAAGTTGGAGATGCAGATGTTACCTACTCTGGTATGGTAGGAATTTCATTGTAGGAGAAAAAAAAGGTGAGCTCACTAATGGGTGAGCTCACCTTTTAAGTACGTACGTTAGCTCGAATTTATGTGAAGAAAGAAGGGAGTTTTTTTGCTAATAGGGGGAGTGTGAAGATATGGTAAGAGAAAGTAGAGGGGGGTTAACGGAGTAGGACGTTTGATCCTGTACGCTAAACGTTACCCGCTATATTTCTTAAAGGAGGTGGAAAAGAAAGATGGCTAAAGTACTTTTGAAAGGTGTCAGCAAGGAGTTTGGAAAAGTAGTAGCGGTTAAAGACTTCACTCTGGATATAAAGGATGGGGAGTTTATTATTCTTGTAGGTCCTTCTGGATGTGGAAAGACCACTACCTTAAGAACTATTGCCGGTCTCGAGGAGGCTAGCGCAGGTGAAATTTACATCGGAGATAAATTGGTTAACGATGTTCCTCCCAAAAACAGAGATATTGCCATGGTTTTTCAGAACTATGCTCTTTATCCTCATATGAATGTTTATAAGAACATGTCCTTTGGGCTAAGGCTGAGGAAGGTTCCTAAGCCTGAGATAAATACTACAGTTAGAAGAACAGCTGATCTTCTGGGTATTGGTGAACTGTTGGATAGAAAACCTAAGGAGCTTTCTGGTGGACAGCGCCAGAGGGTTGCTTTAGGGAGGGCCATTGTGCGTGACCCGCGTGTGTTTCTATTTGATGAGCCTCTTTCCAACCTGGATGCGAAGTTGAGAATTGCTATGAGAGCGGAACTATTAGATTTACATCAGCGTTTGAAAACTACTACAATTTATGTTACTCATGACCAATTAGAAGCAATGACTATGGGTGATAGGATTGTGATTATGAATGAAGGGGTAATTCAGCAGGTAGATACCCCTCAGGTGGTATACGATCATCCTATCAATAGATACGTGGCCGGATTTATCGGTTCGCCATCGATGAATTTTATGTCGCCTACTATCGTCAAGAAAAACGGGAATTTTTATGCCACCGATAAAGACTATGAATTGAAGATTCCTGCTGATAAGGCTAAATTTCTAAAGGATTATATAGACAAAGAAGTTGTATTAGGAATAAGACCGGAGCATCTGGATACGAAGGCGACAAAAAGTAAACATGATCCAGAGAGCGTTTTTTCAGCTTCCATATGGGTAGTGGAGACAGTGGGTTCAGAAAAGATTGTTCATATAAGAAGCGGTGAAAAAGATACTCTCATTGCGCGCCTTGATCCCCATGCTGACATTAAGACAGGTGAGACAGTTGAGTTTGTTGCCAACATGAACTTATCCCATGTGTTTGATAAGGAGACGGAGGAGGTAGTTTTCTGAGCTCGATAAATTAGAACATTTGAAGTGGAGAAAACCAGAGGAGGAAAAAGAGATAAAATTCCTCCTCTTTGTTTATAGAAAGCAGGAATACGGGGAATGAAGGATGGGGATTGCTATTTTGGTGGATGGGTACAATGTGATTTATAGTTCTTCTGAGTTAAAGAGATTGCTAGAAAAGAATAGATATCAAGCACAAGAAAAATTAGTTAATCTAGTGTCTAGCTATTGTTCTCTGGAGGGAAGGGAAGGATATGTGGTCTTTGATGCTTATAGAGGTCATTGCTTGAAGAGTGAGGAGGAAATAGGTTCTAATTTGAAAATTATCCTCACCGGAACAGGCGAGACAGCTGATTCATATATTGAGAAGTTTGTTTCCCAAAAGAAAGCCTATTATGATTATATCTATGTAGTTACATCGGATTATTCCCAAAGAAGGACAGTGGACGATAAGAAGGTTTTATTTCTCTCCCCACAGAATTTTCTTAAAGAGATCGAAGCCTACCAAAAGGTTTTAAGAGAGACCTATTTTTCCAGCCCATCTAAAGCCTGTCTGAGAGTATCTGACTATTTGAAAAGCGAAGTTAAAGAAAGATTGGATAGAATAAGAGAAGGATTATCCTGAGGCCCTTTTTCTGGCGCTTATTTGACATCCCATCTATCTTGTATAATAATTAAGCGACTCAAAAATCGTGAATCGTATCTTGTATTGTGTTGTGTATCCTAGAGTTTTCTTACGAGATACGAGCGACGAGATACTAGATACGAGGTAAGTGCTCAGTAAACCCCGTGTCATTGCGGGCATAATACTCAAAAAGTGTTGCTATTTTTGAGTATTATGCCCATTGCGAGGGATGAAATCCTGAAGCAATCTGTGTTTTAGAGATTGCCACGTCGCTATCGCTCCTCGCAATGACAAGAAGGAACGTACTCCACTGAATATTTACGATACGAGATAGGTGAGAAGAATAGAGGAAATAAAGATCAAAATAACTGATAAAGGTGAAATAGAGCTTCTTTGTGGCAAAAGAGATGAAAATTTAAAGTTCATTGAAAAAGAAATGGGAGTTACTTTTGCACTGAGAGATAATTTTCTTAAAATTAAAGGAACGAAGGA
>JAUWRE010000085.1 GCA_030610725.1 Candidatus Aerophobota bacterium
GATTATTAGTTTGTAATTATTATAATATAATAAAAAAATAAGTCAAGAGGAAGAAAAAGCAGAGGAGGATGGCAAAAAAGGAACCTCTTCGATGGCAGATGAGATCAAAGAAAGTCTCAACGCACCAATGCTACTACAACTCGACCGAGTAAGAATCCAACTCCGCAAGAAATACCACCAAAGAGGAGAGTTTCTATGCCGCTTCGAAACCAATGAGCCTTGGTAATTCTGGTCTTCCATACTCCTAGAACAAAGAGGAATGCTGCCACCAATATGGCGGAGATGAGAAGCGCCCTAGAAATCAGATGCACAAAAAAGAAGGGGGCTATCGCCGGTATAGTTCCTACTGCAAAAGAGGCTGCAGATATCAGCCCAATTCTGACTGGATTATCTGTCGTGCCTGGTACCAAGCCAATCTCTTCCTGTATCATAAACTTAAGCCACAGCTCCTTGTCAGCGGTAATCCTTTTTACAACTACTTCTAAATCGTCTTCTTCAAATCCAAAATCACGGAAGATATGCCTGATTTCTTCGGTTTCTTTTTCAGGTAATTCCTCTATTTCTTTCTTTTCTCTTTCAATCTGGTTATGGAAGAATTCCTTCTGGGCCTTGGTCGAAATATAAGCCCCGAAGAAAATAGCAATCGTTCCCGAGGCTATGTGTGCTATTCCGGCTAACAGAATGTCCTGAGTTATTACTAAAGAAACTGAAACTCCTGCTAAGAAAGCAATGGTAGTTATCAGACCTGTATCTACGGCATAAACGACATCTCGAATAATCCTGCCTTTCGGGGTGTGCCAGTCCTCTCCATGCCAATTTTTTAGCCGAAATTCCAGGGGGCTTTCCAGTTCATTTACCTTCATATAACCTCCTTACGAGATCTTGTGAGCAGATGCTCATTCGCAATAATGAATTATCTTATTACCTTTTCTCTACTATATTAGCAAATATATTGGCTTAGGCAAACTATCTATGACAAAACAAATACTTCTGTAGTAAATTGGCTGTTCTCTTTTAGGGAACTGCGCTAACACGGCACTGTCGCTCTTTCTTCCATGTTTAGTTTGACTGACAGCTTATTCTTGCTATACTTTCATAAACGCCTACGAAGCAAAATATGGATTTTTACTAAATAAGTAAAGGCTGCCGATATGGAGAAATATATCTGGAAACTATAGCTCATCGAGGAGAACAAAATGGACAACATATCTAAAACAATTAGAACAGCTATTAAGATGGAGAAGAATGGCATAGACTTTTATCATAAGGCAGAGGAGAAAACATCCTATCCTCTTGCTAAAAAGATGTTTTTGTCTCTTGCTGAAGATGAGAAAAGACATTTGACTGTCCTCAAGGAAATACTGACTGACCTCAAATTCTCAGATCTTGACCGATTTTTCGGAGAAAAACCCCGCCAGAAAATAGAAAATATCTTCAAGGAAGCTAGAAACGAAATTAAGGAAAGAATTGCTGCAAATCCTGATGAGTTAGAGACATTGAAAATTGGGATGGATATGGAATCAGAAAGTGTTGAGTTCTATCAAACAGCTCTAGAAAAAAGTGAGGATAACCATCAAAAGGCTTTCTTAAGAAGGCTGATTGAGGAAGAGAAAGAACATCATCAACTATTACAGAATACCCACTCTTACCTCAAAAACTCGGGAGACTGGTTTCTCTGGGAAGAAAAGGGCTTACTGGATGGGGGATAAGAAGCAATAAAGAAAAATCTAGCTAAAAAAGATTGAGAAAGAGAAAGGAGCAAGACAATGAGTATATTTTTTTCTATGCGGGAAGTCATAGAAATGGCTATAGCTATGGAAAGAAGCGGCCAGGCCTTCTATCAAAATGCTTCAAAACTGGCCAGAGAAAATAGCCTCAAAGAGCTATTTCAATACCTGGCAGAAGAGGAAGAGAAACATCTCAAGACTTTCCAGGATTTCTATAATACCTTAAAGGAAAAGCCAGAAATAACTCCTTACAACTGGGAGGAAGCAAAACTCTATCTTGAAGCTCTGGTAGATTCTAAGTTTTTTGCCAGTCCAGAGAAGGCCATCAACCTGGCCAAAGAGGCGAAAGATGAACTGGGGATTATCAATTCAGCTATGAACTTTGAGAAGGAGACACTCCTCTTTTTCTATCAGATATTGGAAATGATTAAATCGCAGGAGCAGGAGCTGGTTAAGAAAATAATCGAACAAGAAAAGAAACATATTCAGAGGCTTTCCGCTATGAAGAGCAAACTATCCTGAAGCCGACTATTTTTTCTATGAAAAATCTATCTGACGAAGAGTTAGTGGAAAAAGTTCGTAAAGAAGATAGTGAACTCTATGCAGAGATAGTTAAGCGCTATCAGCAAAAACTCTATCGTTATCTTAGATATCTTACTAATCGCCCCAGCGAAGCAGAAGACTTACTACAGGATGTATTTATTAAAACCTACCGAAATCTATTCGACTTTGATGACAAGAGAAAATTTTCTTCCTGGATTTATCGAATTGCTCACAATGAAGGAGTGAACTTCATAAAGAAAACAAGCAGAAGGAAAGAGATTTTTCTTAATAATTTAGAAAACATCGATTCTGTACTGCACAATCAAAACAATGAAATAGAAAATAGCCTGGCAAAAGAGGAAATACGAGAAAAAGTGAAACAATGTCTGGATGAACTGGAAACCAAATATCGTGAACCCTTAATCTTATACTATTTCGAAGATAAATCCTACCGAGAAATTAGTGATATTCTGCGTATTCCTGCCAAAACGGTAGGAACTTTCATCTTTAGGGGAAAACGGATCCTAAGAGCTATCTGCCAGAAAAAAGGAGGTGATTTGATAGTATGAACCAGGAAAGAAAAGTGCATCTGGAAGCAAAAGTAATGAAGAAAATCAAGGATGGGAAAATCAATCTTCGCTCTAGGTATATTTTTTTGGCCAAGAAATTAGGCCTGGGAGGAGGACTGACACTTTCTCTAATACTGGCTGCTCTTTTTCTCAATCTTGCCTTCTTTAGTATGAAGACCTCGGGAAGCCTGGAATTCCTTTCCTTCGGTAGAATAGGTATTCTGGCTTTTCTGGAATCCTTCCCTTATCTTTGGATTTTGATCGGGCTGGCATTTTTTACCATAGCCAGTGCCATTCTTTCCCGATACGACCTTTCATACAAGAAACCGTTCAAAGTAATCCTTTCGGTTCTTATTGTACTCATCTTTATCGCTGGTATCGTCTTAGCCATTAGCGGGCTCAACGAAGCTATGGAAGAGAAAATAACTCAGGGTAAGGTCCCTCTCCTACAATCTTTCTACAGAAGAAGAGAAATATGGAAGAATGGTCTAGTAGGTACGGCAATGGAAATAAAAAGAGATGGGATAGTGGTAGAAACCAGTGAAAAAGCGAGAGTGTTTATTGAACTCACTGAAGACACTCTTTTGCCCGATGGGCCCGACTTTAAAATCGGAGACCGTATCCGAGCTGTGGGTGAATGGGACGGAGAAGACTTCCATGCTTATGCACTGCGACTTACCAATAAAGGTAAAAGAATTATGAGAGGAACAGGAGGTGGAAAAGCTAAGAACTCTTTCGAATGAGTTTCCTCATGAATCTCTTCCGATAATCCGAAATTTCCCTCCTTTAAAAACCTTTCATCACTCAAATAAGCTCTCCTGAAGTAACTAAACAAATTCGTATATAATTTGAAATAAATCATTGCTGTTAGATGTATTAATTAGTGATAGAGAGCATAGACTAAATTTTTACTTTAGGGAGGCAAGAAAATGAAGACAAAGAGAAGGAGAGCTAAGTTAATTACTTTTTCTCTGGTTCTCGGTTTGCTGGCAATGATTATGATTTCTTTACCATCTCTAGCCTGTGAATTTACTTTTAACTATGAGCGAATAGAAGCCCCTATAGGAACAGTAGGTGAAATAGGAGTACGAGTAGAAAAAAATCACCGAAATTGCACCATGGATGATCCTCTTGACTATCAGTTTGACCGGAAGGGCATTCAAATTCTAGGTGAGACCGACTGGCAAGAAATTGGTGCGCAACTGTATGAAAAATGGTTTCAGGTATCTCTAAGCTCTATTGGGGAAGGATTTCTTAAGATTTCCAGAGATTGTTCCAAAGAAGGGTATGGGGAAGCAGTGCTACCTATCACGATAACAAAGGGAGAGGGAGATTGGCAATTAGCCTTAAAGGGCGAATATCCCTATGAGCTTCAGTCAAAGATTGAAGTAGAAAAGACCTTTGCCCAGCCTTTTCTTAATAACGATGTCTTGAAAGTAGGAAAGGTAGAAGTAAAACTCCCCTTTCTTCCCCAGGAATTAGTGGAATACAAAAAAAGAATAGAGCTTTATTACTACACTTTCGAGGAAAAAGCTCTTCCTCTCCTTGTTGTCAGCAGCGATTTTTTCTATCGCTTTGACCAGTATGAAAAATAAAAGATTATTTCCTAATAAATTTCTATAGTTACAGAAAGGACTGCGAGCAAAAGATGAGAAGAAAAAGAGAGAGTCTCCTGGTTGGAATAATAATCCTGACCTTGTTGACCGGCTTTTTATTTACAAACCTGCCCGTTTATGGCGCGGATTTTGTCTCGGGAGATAAATTTGGCTCTTCTGAAATCGAAAAGAACTTCAATTTACCGACTACTGAACAAAACATAGAAAACTCCTACTTTAATCATGACCAACTAATTAAGCTCGTCCTCCTTCTGGTATTTATGGCAACTGCTACTATCATAATAAGATATTCCCTTAATAAATATCGAAGAATTATTTTAATAGCTTCTGTAGCGGCATTGGGATTCTACTTAGGGGGATTACTATGCCCCCTTACTGCTGTACAGAATCTATTTATAAAATGGCAAACAGGTTACCTGCTTCTGTTTCTAACAGTCTTTATTTCGGCTCTCATTGCCGGTAGAGTTTTCTGTGGTTATATCTGCCCTTTTGGAGCCCTACAAGAACTACTGCACTTAAAGAGAATCTCTCTGACAATTCCCCCTGCCTGGAATCGTTATCTTAACAAAGTCAAATATGTTTTATTGGGGTATCTGTTAATAAGAATCATAGTCACCAGTCAGGTTATTCTCCTCGGCTATACACCCTTTAAGGTATTATTTGCCTGGGGCGGGACTCCCCTATCCATTAGCCTTAGTATAGCTCTTGCTATCCTATCACTGGTAATATATCGTCCTTTCTGCCGTTATCTCTGCCCACTGGGAGCTTTCCTGGCCTTAGTTTCCCGCTTGAGCCTCTTTAAAATCAGGTTTAATTCCAATTGCGTTAACTGTCTACTCTGTCAGGAAATATGCAAATCTGGAGCCATAACAGACAGCCCTCCCAGAATAGATTCCTCAGAATGCATTCTCTGCGGCGAGTGTCTGGAAAAATGTCCTAAAAGGGCAATTGTTACAAAAAGAATTAGAACCTCGGATTTATCTTGGGCCGTTCTGCCCAACACCAACAGAGAAGAACCCGCCAAAGGTAATTAAATAGTCTCGGGTTGTTTTGAAATAAATTGACTACAGAAAATGTATTA
>JAUWRE010000100.1 GCA_030610725.1 Candidatus Aerophobota bacterium
ACCGATGCTGATTCTACCACCTCGGTAATTTCGATTTCTGCTATTTTCTCCTTCTTGACCATAATGACTTCGCCCGTTTCCGGATCTTTTATCTCTTTGATTTTTCGGTAGACCTCAAAGATATCACCTACTTCCACTCCCTTTTTACTTCCCACATTAATTGTTATTTCTTCGTTACTCACATCGGCTACGATCCCGCTGAGCTTAGCAGGCTCTGGTATCAACATGGGCTCTAGATCTGCCGTTTTTTCTACAGTCTGCTCCACAATCTGCTTTGCAGCTACTTCGGTAGCTTGACCAAGAATATGGTCACGGAATTCTCTGCTGCTGAATGACAGACCCTGCAGATCACCAAAAGCACCTCCCAGAGCGAATCCTTTTCGATCAAATTGTCCTTCTCCCTTCATGGCAGCCATGATCTCAGCAGTTTCCATACTAACCATTTTGGCATTAATCACACACCTGGCAATAGTGACCTCAACCTTTCCAAGAATAGGAACATCAACTTTCTGGGTATCGAGACTAAATTCGGTCACGGTCCCTAGGAGCATGAGCTGGACCCCCAGAATCTTACCTACCCTGGCTGCTGTTGCGGGATCAAGAACTTCTTCTTTTCCCAGTTGTTGCTCGTCAAGCACCTTCTGCAACTGGGTCCGTTCGACAACGGTGAATTCACCGGTATTCACTAGCTCTATAGTAATAGTCTCGGCGATGCCGATCCCCACATCCCAGTTCGGGGTCCACCAGCGCTTTACCTGATGCATATCAAGCGGCATAACGGCTATACGGATTTTCTTCTCGGCAGCATTGGCTACTTCTAAGAAGAAACCCCCACTGAGCAACAATACAAATACCAGAGAAATCCCCGCAATCCATTTTCTGTTCTTCAACATAGCATGTCCTCCTATTATTTATTTCTGTCTCATAGACTATCAAGTCTCTTTCGAAAGTCAAGCAGAATAAATTGGATTATCGATGCGGGCTACACAACGATAATACAAAATACTATTGTCCCAGAAGATAACGTTATCTATGGGTAGAACAGGTGAGATGTCCTATTGGCGTTCCAGCTGTAAACTCGGCCCTTAGCCTCTGACCAGGAAACAGAACAAAGGAAATACGCCATGACGCTGTATTGATACACCAAGCGAAATCTCAGTACCTGTGAACGAGGCACACAGTATTCTCTTGTCCTCAGAGGAGAATGGCTCCTGGATATTCTTCTAGAGAATGCTCCCTTTTCTTATTGCCGCACCGCCATATCTCTTCTCTATCTTTTTAATCGCCCCTCTTAGTCTTTGTGTTTTCTCGGATGCAAAGAGGTCCATCTGCCTATAGATGCTTATATTGAAGGCAACCAAACCAATGAGGCGAACCTTCCCATAAGAAAAATCAACCTTTTTATCGAGAAGCTCCCTTGCCCTTTGCCATATCAGTTTGGGCGAGTTAGTAGCTTCCTCATAGGTGCTGCTCCTGGTAATGGTCTTGAAATCAGCGAATCTTATCTTTAATTGGATGGATCTTGCCCATAGATTTTCATTGTTTAGGCGGCTGGCCACCTCAACTGATAGACCCTGAAGAGTCCTTTCCAGGAGCTCTCCTGGCGATATATCGTGAAGAAAGGTGGTTTCGCTGCTGATGGACTTAGTCTCCCTTTTGCTTATGATGACCCTATCATCAATTCCACGGCACAGATGATAGACCCTTACTCCTAGTTTGCCGAAGATATTTTTCAGTTGAAACAAGGATAGTCTTCTTAATTCTCCTATCGTGTGTAATCCCATCTGCTGGAGCTTTCTTTCCGTAACTTTTCCTACGCCCCACATTTCACCGACAGGTAGATCGACTAAGAAGCTCTCCTTTTCATCTTCTCTCACTACCACCAACCCATCAGGTTTCCTCATCTCTGAGGCTATCTTGGCCAGGAATTTGTTAGGGGCTACTCCCACCGAACAGGTCAGACCGATCTCCTTCTTTATACGAATCTTGATCGCTTGGGCCATGTCTTCAGACCTTCCAAAAAGTGTCTGGCAGCCACCAACATCCAGAAATGCCTCATCTATGGAAATAGGCTCTATCTTAGGGGTGTATGAGGAAAGAATCTTATGAATTCTACGGGAGACCTCTTGATACCTGTCCATTCTCACCTTCAGGAATACTCCCTGTGGACAGAGCCTTCTCGCTTCCGTCATTGGTTGAGCACTGTGGACACCGAATCTTCTTGCCTCATAAGAAGCGGTAGAAACAACTCCTCTAAGCCCGGTACTGCCGCCTACGATTACGGGTTTGCCTTTGAGCTCAGGATTGTCCATTTGCTCTACCGAAGCAAAGAAAGCATCAACATCAACATGGAGTATCTCTCTAGTAGCCATTGAATCTTTCTATTGCCTTTCTTTACTGTGAATGCCCCTTTCCAGACACGTCGTTCTACCCCAGATGTAAGTAGAATTCTCTTGGTTTGAGTTCCTTGAATTCTCCCCCTCCAGCAAGATATTTCCTGATATCCATGCACAGATGGCACTTCGAGAAATAGCCTTCTTCACTCCCTAGGTAGCCCAGATCTTTACTAAATTGAAACAGGCCTTTAATGTCCTCATCGATCAGAAAGCCCAGGATCGGGTATTCCTCGGTCTCGATGCCTTGCCCCAGTAAATTGTCCAAGTCTCGGCAATCTCCCAGAGAGATTCCACCACAGTAGCCGGGGACATAATCTCCATAGTTATCAAAATGGTTGTGCCAGCTTCTCAGAAATGAGGGTCGACAGGGTTGGCTGAAGAAGTGGCTAGCCCTGTATCGTGGGAAGGATTCTCCGAATGTTCCTTTTAGGGCATAGGCAGCTCTACCCGTGATGAAGAACTCCACATTCTTAACAAAAGTATCTCTTCCTTCGAGCCTGAAGTAGTCCTCAAATGCAACTCTTCCCTTAATTCCCGCCTCTTTGAACCGCCGATAGTACTCAAGCTGATAAACCATAAGATTATTGCCAAATACCTCCTGGCCAATTCTAATCGCTCTTTCCGTGCTTTCAAAAGGAACATACTCCAGGTAAAAGGGATTGACCGAAATCATAATCCCCTTCAAACCCTTCTTTTTCAGGAGCTCTAGCTTTTCTCTGGTTAGCTCATCACTGGTGCACCAGTAAGAGTTGGTTTCCACAAAAGTAGAGGGGATATTAAGTTTCTCGGCAATATCTACTGCCTGGCACAAGAGCTCATAGTTTAGGAAGGGCTCCCCTCCGGTAAAATGAAGCCCATAGTTTAAGCTCACTGTTTGAGAACCATAAGGGCTGGGTTCGATATAGTTGGATAGCTGCACCAAAATCTTTTCCAGGTCTGCTTCTGAAATCCAATCTGCCCTCCATTTTGGTGAGCAAGCATACATGCAATGCCGGCACTGGGAAGGACACTTGTAAGAGAGGATCAGCCCTCCGGAAATTGGTTCTGCAATTTGTTTTCTCATTTCAGAATCTCCTCAAAAAACCTACCGTAAACAACCTAAACCAAATCTCAGCACTTGTCAATTTGGTTTTTGGAGAGAATTCCTGAAGGGCAACCATGATGAGGGTGAGTAATTATTCGATAAATCTCACCAGTTGATCAATCAATCTGCGTTTTCTTTTGCTCAAGTCAACTTTTTCATTCGGATATCCAATTGGCAAAATAGCTACCGCTTTATACTTCTTTGATATGTCGAGCATCTCATTCAAGAAAGACATCTGGGGTGGAGTATAGGTGAGAGAAGCGAGTCGTTCTTCCTGAATTTTTAATATCGTGTACCCAATACAAATCCACATAGATTCGTTCCAATACGGTTCACCCTTTTTGGCAAATGCCACAATTAGATATGGTGCTTCCGTGAGAAAAGATTTAACGGGTGACAGATTAAGAAAGGATAGAGATTCTTTAAAACTACCCCTAACGTGGTCATAAAATCTCTGTTCGTGTTTCTCACACTCCTGACGAATCTTTTCCTTTAGATCCAAATTGCTTACCGCCACAAAAAACCATGGCTGACGATTTAGCCCAGAAGGAGCGTAGCTGGCTGCTTCTATTATTCTACTTATCACTTGCCTAGATATCGGTGAAATTTTATAGCTTCGAATACTTCTGCGTTTTTTCATTAGCTCTACTATTGCCATGTTCCCTCCTCTTAACGATTGCTGTTGTTCACATTTCGATTCGGCTTCTCCGCCGCTCATGAAAGGAAACTCACATTACCTGAATTGATTAGCTGTTGAGGTTTGGGGCTACTAGTTATGGACCTTATGCAGTATGCAGTATTTGCGAGCACGGGGAAGCACATACCTCCTAGTAGGGAGTAGTGCAAATTTGTAGACCAGTCTCGTCTTTTCCATCTGCCGTCATCATCACTTCCTGAGAAAGATTTCCAGGTTGATTTCTTCTTCCTTAACCTCAAATTGTCTAAATTGAGTATCGTTTATGATTCTCTTAATTTCCTGCGCTGTATAGCTTTCTTTAATTGAATGTCTGAATCCCCAACGCATGATTTTCGAGTCAATGACGGTTGTCCATTCTCTTACTTTCTCTGAGGGAGCATCTTTTCTTAAGTCAGAAATCATAGCCCTACCATTTGATTTTAGAATTCGATATATCTCGTTAAATACTTGGACTGGTGTTTTCCAATGATGGAGTGAACCATTTGATACGACGAAGTCAAATAAGCAATCTTGGAAGGGCATTTTAGAAGTATCCCCCTTCCTAAATTCTATTCTTTCTGAAACACCATGTTCTTTAGCATTCTGTTCGGCAATTTCAATCATTGTATCAGATAGATCTAACCCAATAATCTCCATTTCCGGTAAAAGTCTGGCTATCTCGATAGAGATATATCCTGGTCCAGGACCAATTTCAAGGAGCTTCCCTTTTTTGACCATGGAGGACGTACTATCCGCTAGTCTTTTGTATTCTTCCCTTGCCTGCTTAGTATTTTTGGCAAACTCAGCATATTTTGTAGCAAAGTATCCCTCAATACCACCTG